>CAZPMV010000016.1:0-4346 GCA_964587335.1 uncultured Anaerolineales bacterium | reverse complement strand
GCCACTCCCCTCGCTGCGCGGCGCACTACGAGCTTATGGCCACGTGTGAGTTCTATCACAGTGCGCCATTAGGCAGGCAGCGGATAGCCGCCTAGCTCGGCCCATATCTGTGCCGCTCGCTGGATCCGCCGAAAGAGCGCATCGGTGGGCACGTTGTCGCCGAATCCGAGGATGAATCGCTCGCCTGGCGCTACAGCTCGAAACAGATCCTCCATGAAGCCTTCAAACTCCTCGTCCGAAAAGGCGTCTGTGAGCACAACAGAGGCCAGCCCGCCCCACATGGCCACACGGTCCTTCCACAGCCGACGGGTCTCGGCAATGTCAATGGACGTCATTGGTTTCGGAGTCAGTGCCTCCACGACTTGCACACCACACTCCATGAGTTTGCTCAGGAGTACCTTCATCTCGCCATCTCCGTGGACGACCATGATCTTGTCGCCAGCCGACAGCATTTGCCTGGCCTCACGGTAGAAAGGGGCAAAGAAGGTGTCAAACACGGGAGGTGGCGTCATTTGTTCGTCGTAGTTGGCGCCTACCTCGATGGCTTGTACCGGGCAGTCAACTGCAAGCTTCAGGATCTGCCGTTGCTGGTCGGTGAGCGCCTCGATCAGGGCCTCAACCTGTGCCGGATGGTCGTGCAGTTGGTAGTAGAACGTCTGGTAGCCCATGAAGTTGATCATGAGCTGATGGGCCGCCAGATGTCCGGAGAACGGGAGAGCCAGTCCGTCGGCGCCTATCTCCTCCACGAACTCTCCGTAAGCGTCATAGTTCTCCATTACCTCCGTGTGTTCGATCAGGAACTGCAGAGCGTCGTAGTCCTTGGCGCTCTTGAATGGATACTCGATACGCGCCCCTGTGCCGGCGGCCTCTTTCAGCTCTTCGGCCATCTTTTCGCCATAGGTCAGCGTCCCATACGGCGTATGGTATTGCGTGGTCGTCACGCCTCCGCCGACTTCCTTGGTGATGTCCACGTTGCGATAGATCAGCCGGTAGAACGAGATGTCCCAAGCGCCAAAGCCGAAGATGCCGATGCCCAGATCACGCTGTATGTCCCACAAGCTGGCGTTCTCGTACGGATGTGGCAAAGTTCCTTGATTGCGATGAAAGGAGTACCATAGATCCATGCGGGCGATGAACGGAATGTGGTCAACCGGCTGGCCCCGCATGGCCGCAAGGGCTCGGTCACGATGATTCATCATGAGATACCTCCGGTGGCATCATCTGCTGGCCTGCGTGTCGCCACAAAGGCCGTACAGGACACCGGCGCAGGTAGCGACAAACAGACCGTTTCCTGAGATTGCAGGCGAGGAAGCGATAGCCGCTCCCAGGTCTGTGCGCGAGATCTCGGCGCCGGTCTTCAAGTTGACAGCGTACATGTAGCCATCCGCTGCGCCTATGTAGACGACCTTGCCACCCACTGCTGGTGTGGATGAAAGGCTGGGTACATCTCGGCGGTCCGTTGCGGTGCATTGCAGGGCGGTTCCGGTCTGGAAGCACCAGCGCTCGTCACCGGTCGCTGCGTCAAAGGCCAGTAGCCGGCCCGTGACCGTGTCGCTGAGCAGAACCATCCCTCCGGCAGCGACGGGGGCAGAGTAGTTGTACGGACCGACCGAACGTTCCCACGCCTTGCGCCCATCGTCCCCCCGCAGTGCGAATAGCGTGCCCTGGAAGGAATCAGGCCAGCCCTCATTGGTGCTGGGCAGACTGTCTCTAGGGTGGGACACGAACCCTGTGGCGAAGAGGAGGTTATGGTCAGGGCTGTAGCCTAGACCTCCTGTAACGCGCCTCAGTCCTCGCTCACCAGCGGCATTCCAGAGCAGTCTCCCCGTGTCCGAGTCAAAACAGGAGACGCCGTCGCCGAGCATGGCGGGCACGAAGAGCCGCCCCTGGGCGCACAGGGGGACGCCGCAAGCACACATCCAGTCGGAGTGTGCAAAAACCGCTTGCCAAACCACCTGGCCGTCTGCGAGGTCCAGCGCTACGACCCGTTGGGGCGTGCGCAGGTAGGCGCGTCGGTCGCACACGGTCAGTCCATGACCAACCCATCGGTGGTTGCCCGCGTCAACATCAGCCCTCCAGCGCATCCCTCCGTTTTCCAGGTTGAGCGCCGTCACGCGTCCATCCATGCTCAGCAGCAGTACCTGATCTCCAGCTAGCGCTGGTGTGTGAAGGACTGCGGCGTTCAGCGCCTGCTCCCAGAGAGCCGCGCCGTCGCCCGCATCGAAGCAAGCAACCCAACCGCCGCGGCCAGTCACTCCAGGCGTGGCGAAAACAACCCGGCCTCTTGAGATCACCGGGGAGTTGAGCAGCGCTCTCCCGGCTAACTGGCGCACCCAGGCAACCCTGAAAGTGCGGCCCGGAGGGCGGGTGCGGAGGCGACCAGCTGGGCCGCCATAGAAGTCAGGCCAGTCATCGTCCGTCTTGACCTCAGTGGGGGAGGCGGGGACAGGCAAGCCGGGTCTGCGTTCGTTCCGCTCCGGCAGCAGCGGCTGGTAAGTCGCCTTCAGTTCGTCTCCCTCAATACAACACTTCAAGAACCCCCGGGGCACACCGGTGAACCCGGTCACGGCCAGAGGCGGCACTGAGACGAAGAGAAGATCATCTTCGAGATAGGTCTTGAACAGGTGCCAATGTCCCGTCAGAATCGCCGTGGGCCGGTGAGCCTGAAGTGGCGCCGGCAACGGAGCGGTCGTCGGCATGTGCTGGAACACGAGCAGAGGTCGCTCGGGTGATAGGGTGCCGATTTCCTCTTCTAGCCATCGCGCCTGCTCCTCGCGCATCTCTGGTGACAGGTAGTCTCGTTCCCTTGGCGTAATGTGGTCCAGGTCCGGCACGTAGAGCAGGCAACGGGCCAGCCCGGCATCGAAGGCATACCACAGCGGGCCGATGTGCTGCCGGTAGTTCAGCGTTGGGTCAGATGCCCCCGCGGCGAGGAGAGCGTTTCCATCGTGGCCGCCGAAGATGCTGTAGACCGGGACGGAGGGCGTTGCGATGGCCTCGCTATACCACTGAAGCTCCTGCGGTGTGCCGGACCAGGTCAAGTCGCCTCCAAGGACGATGAAATCCACATCCTGGATGCGGGCCAGATCCTCGACCAGCCAGTCTCGGGTCTTTTCCGATAGGACGTGAGGATCTGCCGCGAAGGCGAAGCGAATGCCTCGTTCTTTCATAAACTATGCCGCTCCAGCTATGCCGCTCCGACAGAACTATGCCGCTCCAACAGTCACTTGAACTCAAACGGATATGAGCCAGCGGTGCAGCCCCGATACCCGCAGCCAATCCCGCAGCCTACAGCGTACCCTAACAGCCGCCTCCTATGAAGTGTGCTTACTTGCGGCAACTCTCTCTGCTGGCCGACATGCCAGTTGATTGAGCACGTTGCGTGTGATCTGTGCCACAACCGAGTCATCGCGATAGAGGCCATGACCCCATTCGATGGTAGCCGCGTTGAAGACGGTACCCTTGAACTGGCTTTCATTGATGGCGACGGTGGCGAAGAAGTGAGATTCACCTTTTCCATCCCCCGTCGAGATGCCGAGCTCGCGGTTCAATGCTTCGCCACCTGCATCAGCGATGGCGATGATCTTGTAGTGTGGCGAGACACCGTCGCTGCCAGTATAGCGGGGCTTACTGTTCACGAATTCGATGTCCGCCGCGTCGCACTCCACGCCCACGATGGAATCCTCCCGGCCAAACTCATCACCCTCGTTCAGCCCTGTCCCTTCGAAGGCCCAGTGGTCGGGCTCAGTCACTCGAAAGAAACCGTATTCGCCGGTAGTCGGGGCATCATAGACACCGGGGACCCGAGTCTTGGCGTGTACACAAGAGGTATAGTATACCCCGATTGTGCGCTGCCGCAAATCGTCTATGGAGTTCAGGAACGAGGTGTTAGATTTGTCCAAGGGCGCTTCATTGTAGCGTGTCTTGTTGCAGAGGATCTGCTTGCCACTGTTGCGGATCTCGACTTCGTGCCAAAACGAATTGCCAGCAAACAGCACCAGGTTGCCACCGCTGGCAACAAACGCCTGTAGCTGTTCGCACTCATTGCGGCTGATGTACTCACCATGGCCGATGCGGAGATTGGCCCGATAATCGCCGAGCAGGTTTGGCTCGGCGTCGTGGTCAGCGTTGACGCAGTAATCGGCCGCGTAACCTTCAGCGTCGAGCCAGGACGTGAAGAACTGGTCCCAGATGTAGAAATTACCCATGATGTCAGGCTGCAGCGGGCGTTCGAAGCTCAGGAGTTTGGCGTGCTGATGGTCTGTGGAAAGGTAGTTGAAGAAACACTTGCCGCCGACATTGTTGTAAGCGGCGTAGGTGTTGGCCTCGATAGTCAAGAGCATCGG
>CAZPMV010000015.1:22653-24097 GCA_964587335.1 uncultured Anaerolineales bacterium | reverse complement strand
TCCCAGGCGTAGTTCAGGGGAGTCCACCAGTAGGTTCGGCCAATGCAGCGGAAGTAGGGCGGCTGGAGGGCAAGGATCACATCGCCGATCCTGTAGCGAGGCAGGACGGGCGTGGAGACGACCAGGCTGCCCATCTCGCCGCGGCGCATTTCATGTAGCATCTTGATGCCCGACCGCGTCTGCACCTCGAAGAAGAAGAGGTCGTAGTTCGGCACCCACGCCCTGCGCTCATCCCGCTGCTGCCCGAACATGCCCTCGGTGGCGCCGTAGATCTCGCGGATGGCCACCGGCCCGTAGAGCGCGGTGAGCGCCGGCTTATAGCGGGTGTTGATGCCCGGAGCGCTGCCTAGCGTCATGATCTGCGTTTTCCAGAGCTTCTTGGGGTAGACACGGTGCGCCCTCCGCAGGTAGCGCCCGAAGCGCAGGGCGGTCATGATCACGCCTCCCACCAGCGTGACGCTTTGCTCCTTGCATTTCTCGTAGGCCAACTCGAAGCGAGCGTCCCAATCGCGCTTGGTCTTGCCTCCACCCAAGGCGTCAATGTCCTGCTGTGTTGGCAGCGAACGGATAGGCGTGTGGGCTGACACATACTTCGTGTAGATGCCCGAGCTGTAGCCGTACTCCACATCTCTCTCCCCCATCCGCACAGTCCCCACGACCGAGGGGAAGTTCAGATTCAGGTTGACCCCTTGGAACAAGTCGTAGCGGCCAGTGGTGGCCACGTAGTTCATCATCGCCCGCCCGGCGCTGACGCGCATGCGCAGGTCGGTCGGCGTCATGGGAATGAACTTGGACTCACCCTTCGTCGTGCCTCGGGTGATCGCCCAGCCCACTGGCTCTTCAGCCAGAAGCAGACTCACCTCGCCGGCCATCACCCGCTCGATGAGCGGCTTGTAATCCTCATAAGTGGCGGTGGGGAAGGAGCGGCGGTACTCCTCGATGCTGCTGATATTGGTTGCGTCATGTTGCTTCCCGTAGTCGCTCTGCGAGTAGATCGCTAGGAGACGGTGTAGCACCTCCTGTTGAGCCTCCGCCGGATTCTTCACGGCGTCGTGCCAGGGTTGTAGAAGCGCGTGGAGCATTGCTTGAGGATCTTGGCTAGCCATCGATCTACCTCCAGGTTGAAGTCATCAGCGTCAAGTCCTGGACAACGAACCGCCGCTCCTAGCCTGTCCAGGTGCGGGTACCATTGCATTGTACCACTGCATTGTACCACACCTCCTTTGCTCCGCCAAAGGTGGTCTGGCATTGCACTTGTCTGATCAAAAGCGGTAGTTGTTGGATGAAAGAGAGTGTGATACAATGCGCACCGTGAGGAGTGCCGAGACGGAAAGATTGTTCTGAGCAACTGGCTGCAAATGTCTGATCAACCGAAGTGGCGACAACTGCTTGACCTAGGCGGGCAACTCATGGCCCAGCCGACCATCCTTGGCCAGCGAGAGCT
>CAZPMV010000015.1:0-22553 GCA_964587335.1 uncultured Anaerolineales bacterium | reverse complement strand
GGCCCTTGCTGTACCGCTGGTTGCGCAGGATACCGTGCTGGGCGTGTTGCAGGTGGAACGGCCCGACGGCCCGCCCTTCAGCGATGCGGAGGCGCAGTTCCTCGATGGCCTGGCCGCTCAGTCGGCCACCGCTTTGCACGCGGCGCGCCTGCTGGCGATTGAACGGCGGCAGTGCGAGCAGCTCTTGTTGGTGCGCGAGGTCAGCGCCCAGGTGGTCTCATTGCTCGACCTGGACAGATTGCTCAACGAAGTCGTGGACCTACTTCATCACAGGTTGGGCTATCCCTTCGTACACCTCTTCACCGTTGACCCTGTGTGCCAGCGAATCCTCTATCGGGCGGGGAGCGGCGCCCGCAGCCAGGCGTCGCAAGTGCAGGGGTTGAGCTACCGATTGGACGATCCCGAGGGAGTCATCTCCTGGGTGGCCCGTCACGGCGAAACGTTGCTGGCCAACGACGTGAGCAGCGAGCCTCGCTATCGACCATCGCCCTTGCCACCGGATGACACGCGGGCTGAACTGGCCGTGCCCCTCGTCTTCGGCACTGAGGTGTTGGGTGTGCTCGATGTGCAAAGCGACCGGCAAGATGCCTTTGGCGACCACGATCGTTTTCTGCTGGAGGCCCTGGCCGACAATGTGGCCATCGCCATCCGCAATGCCAACCTGTATCGCTCGGAGCGCTGGCGGCGGCAGGTCGCTGAAAGTCTGCGGGAGGTGGCCGGCCTCCTGGCTGCTGGCGTGGATCTCGATCAGATGCTCGACGCAATCTTGACCGAGTTGGAGCGCAACCTCCCCAGTGACGCAGTTGCCATCTGGCTTCTGCGGGACGGGGATCTGTGCCTGGCAGCAGCTCACGGGTTCCCGGAGGAAGTGTGCATCGCCGATTTCTCGTCCGAGACCCCTGCCTGGTTTAGCCAGGCGCTGGAGGCCGACCAGCCTACGGTCCGCACTCCGGAGTCTCCCTACGAGCCGCTGGGGGCAGCCCTGGAGTTTCCACCCGACTACTCCGCCATCGCCGCCCCGCTGCGCACCGGTGACCGGCAGCTTGGATTGCTGACCATGGCCCATCGCACGCCTGGACGCTACGGACCCGAGTCCCGGGCGATGACGGACGCCTTTGCCAGCCATGCCGCTGTTGCTATCGAGAACACCCGTCTCTACCAGGCTGCCCAAGAGCAAGCCTATGTCTCGACGGTGCTGCTCCAGGTGGCCGAAGCCACCCAGTCGCAGACCACCCTCGACGAGGTGCTGGAGACGGTCGTCCGGTTGGTGCCGATGCTGACCGTCGTGGAGCGATGCGCCTTGCTTCTGTGGAATGAAGCCGTCAAGACCTTCGTGCCAGCCGCGGCCTACGGCCTTGGCCAGGCACAGCAAGCTACCTTCGATAGTTGGGACATTGGCCTGAGGTGCGCACCAGCCTTTGACCTTCTCGATGTCGCCAGGGACCCCATCTTCCTCCCCGACGCGGCTGCTGACCTGGGATTGGCGAAGGACATTGCCTCGGCGTGCGGTTTCGAGTCGCCCTGGCTGGTGCCCCTGGTGGCCCATGGCGAGGTGCTGGGAGCGATACTGGTTGACTACCGGGGCGGCGAGCCCGAACTCGGCATGGGTGAACTCAACGATATGTCCTTGGCCATTATCCGCGGCATCGCCTACCAGGCGGCAGCCGCTGTTTCCAATACCCGGCTGTTGCAGGAGCGGCAGGAGGAGGCCTACGTGTCGGTGGCGCTGCTGCAGGTGGCGCAGGCGGTGGTCAGCCTCGACACACTGGATGACATCCTGGAAGCCATCGTCCGCATCACTTCCATGCTGGTGGGCGTGCAACGATGTGTCATCTTCCTGTGGAACGGCGAGCAGTCCGTTTTCCAGCTAGCTCGGGCCTATGGCTTCCCCCGCGGCGAGAATGTGGGGGCGAGCAGCGGCTCACTCCCGCTGACACGGCCTTATGCACCTGGCGATTTCCCGCTCCTCGATATCGTCCGCGATCGTGCCAGCCTGGTGACCTACCCCTCGGACGTTTCATTGGGTATTGCCAAGGAGTCGGGCGACGTGATCCCTGCTGACTTCGCCGCCGAGATCGCGCGGCAAGAGCAGGGTGAGCCCCCCTCGCTAGTCGCTGTCCCCATGTTGGTGATGGGCGATGTGCTGGGTGTGATGCTGGTGGAGGAGGCCGACAAGTCACATCACCTCCGTGACAGACGGCTGGAGTTGATCACGGGGATCGCGCAGCAGGCGGGCTTGGCCGTGCAGAACGACCGGTTGCTGCAAGAGAGAGCACAGCGCGAGCGGCTGGAGCGGGAACTGCAGTTCGCTCACGAATTGCAGGAGGCCTTCATGCCCAGCGGATTGCCTCACCTGCCTGGCTGGGAGCTGGCGGCCACCTGGCAGGCGGCGCGCGAGGTAGGGGGCGATTTCTACGATTTCTTCGAGCTTCCCGACGGGAAGCTAGGGTTGGTGATTGCCGATGTGGCCGACAAGGGGATGCCGGCTGCGCTCTTCATGAGCCTCACTCGCACGTTGGTGCGGGCGGCGGCGCTGGAAGCCGCGTCGCCAGCCGGTGTGCTGGCTCGCGTCAATGATTTGCTGGTGCCGGACGCCCAGGACGGTATGTTCGTCACCGCTTTCTACGCGGTGTTGTCACTGCAAACCGGACAGTTGGCCTATGCCAGAGCCGGGCACAACCCGCCGCTACTGTTGCGACCCCGCACCGGGGAAGAGGAATGGCTCCGCACCGAGGGGATGGTGCTCGGTGTGCTGGAAGGGATACATTTTGGGGAGAGGATCGTCGCTCTGGAACCGGGCGATGTCCTGGTTTTCTACACTGACGGTGTCACCGAGGCGTTTTCCCCAGGAGGCGACATCTACGGCGAAGGACGTCTGCAGGCAGCTATCGAGGCCGCCGCTGACACTCCAGCTCAGGCGATGTTGGAGGCTATCTGCGCTTCGGTGAGCGATTTCGTCGGGGACAATCCGCCTTCTGATGACCTGACGCTGATGGTTCTCCGCCGGCTTGCTTAGGGCGGGAGGTGGGTGAGGGACTGCCTGCTTCCAACCATCTGTCAACCGATGCTAACTTCAACCTGCTCACCTTCTCCCTCGTCAACTTCTACGATCAGGATCTCTTCCTCGACATCCGCTTCAGCCAGCGACAGGATCAGCTCGTCAACAGCGGTGTCTTTCAATTGAGGCACCCAGGGACGGGCCAGGCGCAGCGCCCAGGCGGCGGGGCGCAGCGGCAACGGCAGGCTGATGTTGATCCGCTGCTCCTCCTCACGCACGCGCACGTGCAGCCAGCGGGCGGTGCGCGACCACCAAGTCAGGCCAGCCACCAGCGCGCCGAATATGAGCAGCGGCACTGTGCAGGCCAACCAGCCTGGGTGGCGACGCCCCTGCGCTATCGGAACAGTGAATACCACGGCCAGCGTTGCCAGCAGCAGGCCGCCCGCCAGCACGTAGACCCAGACTCGGTGCCACCAGAGCGGCGGTCCCCCGCGCGGGGAGCCGACCCCGTCGTGAAGTGGCTTCTCCGTGAAGGCCGTAGTCTCTGGCCCGTCGCCAAGGTCAGTTTCACCGTCCAAGGCGCTTAGCAGCCTCTCCGCTTCCTCAGCGGAGATGATTCCATCCTGGAGCATCTGCAGAATCTTGACGTGCGCTTCGTCCATTTCGTTCCTTCCCCTCGCCCTTCTGCTGGCAGAATCATCATAACACCCTGAGCAACTGCAGAACCATGCCCTGGGCTTGCCAGAGGCGTGATGTGCAGCGTATCGACTGGTCCGGTCCTTCGGCATCGATAGCAAGAAGCGATGATGGCGAGGAGCTTTACTCTACGTAGATCTTCACCCGTTCGTTGTCCTCTTCGTCTACGACGTCGATGATCTCGCCCGTGGCACCAGCGTCAATGGCGGCCATGAGCTCTTCGAGGTCAATGCCTTCGGGGGCGAAGCGAGCTCCCATCTTTGCGCCTACACTGACCAGGCCCCAGGGCATGTTGATGTTGACTTTGCGCTGGCCTGTTTCCAGGTTGGTGACCTGGATGCGCAGCCGGCGTGGTTGCTTGCCGCGGCCGGCGAGTGGCTCCTCTGACTTCTGGCGGGGACCTTCGCCTTTCAGAGCCGCCAGCAACTGAGCCCCTTGCTCGGCTGTGATCTTTCCCTCTTCGACCATCTTCAGGACGCGCAGTCGTTCCTCTGTTGTCGTCATGTCTCTACCTCACTCCACGTAGATTTCCACTCGCTCGCCGTCCTCGCTGTCTTCGACGTCGAGGATCTTGCCTTGCACTCCTTGGCGGATGGCTTCGGCCATCTCGGCGAAGTCAAGCCCCTCTACGTCCGGCACGAGGCGAGCCCCCATCTTCAGTCCCACATCCACCAAGCCCATGGGGATGTTGACGTTGACTTTGCTCTTGCCCGACTGGAGGTCGGTGACCCGCACGCGGAACCAGCGTGGAGGCACAGCATCGCCCCGCGCTGGCTTCTTCTTCGACGCCGACTCCTCCATAGCCCTCAACAGCCCGGCTCCCTCCTCGGCGGTGATCGTTTCTTCCTCGATCATCTGTAGGATGTGTAGACGTTCTTCCGTGGTTGTCATTTCTCTGCTCCTTGTCAACAAGTCATGATGTTGGTTGGTAGATTGGTACACCGGCAAATGGGTACATTGGGAATCTGTTCACCACTTCGCCACGGCCCAATCTACCAATCTACCAGTCTACCACCTACCAGCCCGCTACTCGGATGCCGGGCTCGCTGCCTCCATCGGTTCTCTTTCGGCGATGGCTTGCGTCCCGTTGTTTTCCTCTATGTGCACGATCGCTGGTATGAAGAAGCCAGCCAGTCCTATCACCCCGCAAAGCACACCGGCTGCCACGTACCATACCTGGAGGCCAAGCCAATCGCTCACCGGGCCGGCAACCGCCAAGCCGAAAGGCGAGGTTATCCCGAGCAAGCTTCCCATCAGCGTAAACACGCGTCCCTGCATCTCGGGGGCAACACTACCTTGGAGAATGGCCATAATCGGTCCATCTACCAGCGGAATCATCAACCCCACCACAAACAGGCTGGCCAACGCCGCCCAGAATTGCTCTCCTGGCGTTAGACCCAGCGCCAAGAGGCCCAAGCCCAGTATGATCACGCCCGTCATCGTGGTGTATATCTTGCGCCGAAAGCCGCCCCAACCGCTCAGGACAAGTCCGCCCACCAGCATGCCCACTCCGCTCACTGATTCCAGCAAACTCAACCGGGCTGCACTGCCTCCGAAGTGTTCGCTCACCAGAAGCGGCAGCAGAGAGAAAGCTGGAGTCAGCGCAATCTTGACAATCATCGCCGACCCTATCAGAGCCATTAGCCCAGGCCATCCCCGAATGTAGCGCACACCTTCGCGTATGTCGGCCCATATGGATGTCTTCTGTGCCTGTCCCTCGTCCGTGCGTTCCGGCTGTGGCACGTGCACGAAAAACAGCGGGACGATAGCCAACATGGCCGTGCCCACGTCCACCAACATGACGCTGTACAGCGGCAGCAATTCCATCAACAGCGCGCCCAGCGGCGGGCCAACGATGTTTAGCGCCCCATTCAGCGTCTGATTGAGGCCAGCCACCCGCGTCAGATGCCTTTTGGGCACCATGAGCGAGGTGGAAGCCTGCATGGCTGGCCAGTGGAAGCTTCCACCCACAGCGCGCACCAGCATGATGACATAGACATGCCAGATTTGCATTGTGTCAGCCCAGAACAGATAGGCCAGCCACAGCGAAGCCAAGGCGATGATGCCATCGGCGATAATCATCACCATACGCCGGTTCCAGCGGTCCACGTACGCTCCGGCGATGGGGCTGAGGAGAATCTCTGGAATAAGCGCCACCATCGAGGCTGTGGCCAGCACGGTGGCCGACCCGGTCAACCTGGTGAGCCACCAGATCAGGGCGAACTGGGCTACCTTGCTGCCGATCAGCGAAAACACCTGACCTGTCCAGATCGAAAAGAATGGGACTGCCCATCGGGATTGGTGTTGTTCTGTGTGGTCCATCAATGTGCCCAACCTATGGATTTGCCTGCTACTCAGACGCAGGAGCCGCCGCCACTGCAGTGCCCAAAGCACCCACCTCATCCGGCTCCCGCAGCATCATCCAGCCCATGCCGCTCGCCACAAGCACGACCAGCCCACAGGCGACGAATACCGTACGCACGCCGACGAGATCGCCCAGCGTGGCGGCCAATGCCATGGAGAGCAGATTGGCCACGCTCTGCATGGTGCCCGAGGCGCTGTTCACGCGGCCCATCAGATCATCAGGCGTGACCGTCTGTACCAGCGTGCTGGCCGCCGCGTTGATGGGTGGCAGCGACAGTCCCACGAAGATAAGGAACACCAGTACGGCGACGAATGTAGCGGCCAGCCCGATGGCCACCGCGGCCAAGCCGAAGAGCGCGAGGCTGCCACTCAACAGCCGCGTGAGCCGGAAACGGCTGGTCAGATTGCCCACGATGATGCTGCCCAGCAACATGCCCAGGCCCTGTAACGTTTCCGCGATGCCCAGCCCTTCAGGGCCAATGCCGAACAAGCGATCCATGAAGGGCACCCAGAGTACATTGATGGCCCCGATGCCCAGCATGACCACAGTCATGACGATCATGATGCCCGTGAGCAAGCGGCTGCTCCGCACGAAGCCCAGCCCCTGACGCAGCTCGGCCCAGAGGTTGGCGAGGCTGGTGGAGCGTGTGGACTGTGCCATCTGCGGCACGCGCATGGCCCACAGGAAGATCGCCGACAGCAGGAATGACATGGAAACGAGGATGAAGGCGACCTTAGCTCCCGCGTAGGCGATGACGAAACCGGCGGCCGCCGCCCCCATCAGTATGGCCAGTGTCCGCGAGGTCTCCAGCAGCGCGTTGGCGCCTAGCAGATCCTCCTTGGCCACCAGCGACGGCGTCACCGCCTGCCTGGCGGGGAAGAAGAAGACGCTAATGGCCGACATCAGGAAGCCGACCAGGTAGAAGATCCACACTTGCTCTCGGCTGCCCACCAGCAGGCAGAACAGCACCAGCCCACCGCGTAGCACGTCGCTGGCGATCATCACCTTACGGCGGTCGAAGCGATCCACGAGTACCCCCGCCGGCAGGCCCAGGAGAAGCTGGGGCAGCGCCAGAGAGATAGTGGTGAAGCCCATGGCCAGCGTAGAGCTAGTCAACTCGTTGACGGTGATAAGCAGCGCCAGCCAGTAGAAATTGTCGCCCAGGCGAGCGATGATCTGCCCCAGCCAGAGCAGGCGGAAGTCCCTTCGTTTGCGCAGAATTGTCAAGAAGTTGCCTTGAGTCATGGTACAGCTCCGAGTGGCAACCCGGGACGGCGGCTGCCAGAAGTCTTTCCTGCATCCATCAATCAGACGAACAACGAAGGACGACCGACGAACGTCACATGGCGTGTGTTCGTCCTTCGTCGACTGTCCTTGGTCATCCCCTTGATCTGCGAACGTTCGTGGGCAACGATCCTCGCAGATGCCACAGACCCAAACTCTATCTGATTCTCTTCCTCATCGCCATCAGCGTGCGGCGCAGTCGGAAGCCGTGCGCCAGGAAGACATTGACGGCTGTGCGATGTTCGGCCGGATGTCGGATAACCGTCGGCCTGCTCGGGTAGGAGGCCAGCAGCGCCAGAGCGTGCCGCACCAGCGGTTCCTCCAGCGGACCACGGGCATCAGGGTGCACCATCAACTGCATTTGGTGCTCGCCCCGCCAGCGGGTGGCACGCACCATCAGCGAGGCGGCCAACTGGCCCTGCGCGCCGCTCTCCTGTTCGACCACCCAGCGGTACGTGCGCCGCCGCCCGATGAGCTGACTGAACAGTTCGCCCAGCCGCTCCTCGGGATGGAGTCGGAAGGCCTCGGAGCGCAGTGGCTGCCACCACTGCAACAGGCTCGGCGTGGCGGCCTTGGCCAACTCATACTCCTGATGCCAGTCGTCTGATCGCCAATGACGAAGCGAAGGCGGCGCCGCGGTCGGTGGTGACGCGGCAGGCGGCTCAGGCAACCGCAGATAGGCCAGCCCACCCAGAGCCTCGAAGCCCAACCCTTCATACAGTCTGCGAGCGGTCTCGTTCTCTGCCTCCACCTGCAGCGTGGCCCAGCTCCCCCCCCGCTGCTGTGCTTCTTCCAGCGCAGCTTCGACGAGCGCCCGAGCGATGCCGTGGCCGCGATAGGCCGGCGCGACGGCCACGTTGGAGATGTACCAGCGCGCCCCGTAGCGGATGCCACTCTGCAGCGTCAGATTGCCCACCACCCGTCCTTCCTCGATCCAGACGTAGCCGTTGAGTAATCGCTGCAGTTGGGGGTCGGCAGCTAGAACGAAGCCCACGAGCGGGCCGAGCCAACTGATCTGCCGCATCTCGCGCAGTGCGGCTCGTCCCTCGGCGTCCAGGCCAGCGCCGAAGGTCTCAGCTATGAGTTCTGTCACCTGACGCAAGTCTCGATGGGGCTTGAAGCGGCGAAGGCCCCGGAACGGCTTGCGCCGACCAAGAATAGTTACGGCCACTGTTCGCTCCAGTCAAGGATTACGGACGAGAGATTGGGTATTGGGTGATGGCATCGAAGTCGAGACCATCGCCGCAGGCCGGACAAGCCAACAGCGGGAGTAGGTGACGCTTTATGTTTATCACTGGTCATGGGGTCACTGCTTCTTCAGCAATTCCGCCGCTTCCTCGGCGGTGATGCTGCGCGCAGCCAGGTCGTTCAGGATGGTTTGGCGGCGCTCGGAACGGCGTTGCTTCTCCTCGGCGGGTGTCTCCTCTCGTACCTCGTAACCGAGGGCTCGAATAACCTCTTCCAGGCGGGAGCGCACGGTGGGGTAGGAGATCCCCATCTCTTCGGCGGTCCAGCTCAGCTTGCCCTCACAGCGCAGAAAGAGCTCGGCGAAGCTGAGTTGCTCCTGAGAGAGTTGATGAAAGCGGCCCAGGCCGAAGCGGCCTTCCATCACCGTGTCGCAATGGGGACATTGCAGCAGGGTGACGATCAGTGCGTCTCCACAGACAGGACAGGAACCGGGAACAGGGTACATGCCATCACCTCCGCTCATGATAGCATAATCTTAGCACGGAGTTGAATATTTGTCAAATCGGGATTGATAAGTGTGAAGCCCTACTTAACAAATCTGTACATCAGGACTGCGGCATTTGTTGCGCTCTGATGCAATACAAAGCCCCTCGCTCCAAACGGAGTGAGGGGCCAAGTTCTGTCTTCGTCTGTGTTCTGTGCTCTGAGGGCTACTCTGCCTCGCGGAATTCGCCCTCGACGATGTCCTCGTCACTGCCTGGCGCACCGTCGGCTTCACCATCGGGTGGTGGCGGCGGAGCTTGCTGCTCGTACATGGCTGCACCGACCTTCTGCAGGCTGTCCGAGAGGTCTTGCGCCTTGCGCCGCACTTCCTCCGCACTGCCGGTGTCCAGGATACTGCGTAGCCCACTTATATGGCTTTCCACATCGTTGCGCACGTCGGCGGGCACCTTGTCCCCTTGCTCGCGCAGAGTTTTCTCCGCCTGGTAGATTATCGTGTCGGCGGCATTGCGCGCCTCTACCTGTTCCTTGTGCTTGCGATCCTCCGAGGCGTAGCGCTTCGAATCCTTCACCATCTGATCCACCTCGTCTTTGGAGAGGCCGGAACTGGCGGTGATGGTGATATGCTGCTCGCGGCCTGTCGCCTTGTCCTCCGCCGAGACGTTCAGAATGCCGTCAGCGTCGATGTCGAAGGTCACTTCGATCTGCGGTATACCGCGCTGCGCGGGCGGCACGCCATCGAGGATGAACCGGCCCAGCGTCTTGTTGTCCGCCGCCATGGGCCGCTCGCCTTGCAGAATGTGGATCTCTACCTGGGTCTGCCCGTCGGCAGCGGTGGAGAAGGTCTGGCTCTTCCTCACAGGGATGGTGGTGTTGCGCTCGATGAGCGGTGTCGCCACCCCGCCTAGCGTCTCGATGCTCAGGGTCAGCGGCGTGACGTCCAGCAGCAGGATGTCCTTGACCTCGCCGGCCAGCACACCTGCCTGGATGGCCGCGCCCACGCCCACCACTTCATCGGGATTGATGCCCTTGTGTGGCTCCTTGCCGAAGTAGTCCCGCACCATCCGCTGGATGGCCGGCGAGCGGGTCTGCCCGCCCACCAGCACCACCTCATCAATCTGCTGCGGGGTGATCTTTGCGTCTTCCAGTGCCTGCCGAACCGGGCCAGCCGTGCGCTCCACCAGATCGGCTGTGAGTTGCTCAAACTTGGAGCGAGTGATAGTGACCTGCAGATGCTTCGGGCCGGAGGCATCCGCGGTGACGAAGGGCAAGTTGATCTCCGTCTGCATCACCGTGGACAGCTCAACCTTAGCCTTCTCTGCTGCCTCCTTGAGCCGCTGCAGCGCCATGCGATCTTGCCGCAGATCAATGCCCTGATCCTTGCGGAACTCGTCGGCGATGTAGCCGATCAGCCGCTGATCCCAGTCGTCGCCGCCCAGGAATGTGTCGCCGTTGGTGGACTTGACCTCGAAGACCCCTTCGCCGATATCCAGGATGGAGAGGTCAAAGGTGCCACCGCCCAGGTCGTAGACTGCGATCAGCTCGTCGACCTTCTTATCCAGCCCATAAGCCAACGAGGACGCTGTGGGCTCGTTGATGATGCGCAGCACGTTCAAGCCAGCGATTTTGCCGGCGTCCTTGGTGGCTTGCCGCTGCGAGTCGTTGAAGTAGGCGGGGACGGTGATCACTGCCTCTACCACCGGCTCGCCCAGATAGGCCTCGGCGTCCCTCTTGAGTTTTTGCAGGATCATGGCCGAGATTTCCGGCGGCGAATACTCCTTGCCGCCCATGATCACCCAGGCGTCGCTGTTCTGCTTCTCGACGATCTGATAGGGCAGAATCTCACGCGCCTTCTGCACCTCCGGGTCGCTGAACTTGCGGCCCATGAGGCGTTTGATGGAGGAGATGGTGTTCTCGGGATTGGTGACGGCCTGGCGCTTGGCCACCTGCCCCACCATCCGCTCTTCGGTCTTGGGATTGACGGCCACCACGGAAGGGCAAAGCCGCCCGCCCTCAGCTGTAGGGATAACGACGGGCTCGCCGCCCTCCATCACAGCCATTACCGAGTTCGTTGTTCCTAAGTCTATACCGATTATCCTTGCCATTTTCTAAACTGCTCCTTGTGTGAAATGAACTAACCAGGATGCCAAACCTTGCATCTTGCGTCTATCTTGCTACTCTCACCATGCTGGGTCGCAGCACGCACTCACCTATCCTGTACCCCTTTTGCACTTCGGCAATGATCTGCCCTTCTTCAAAGCCCTCTGCATCTTCGTACGTCACTGCCTGGTGCAGCATCGGGTCAAAGGCCTCACCTTCTGTCTCAACGGCCTCCACCCCCTCCTGCTCCAGCAGCAGTTGCAGCTTGCGCTGGATGAGGGCCAGTCCTTCGACCCATGTTATGCCCCTGAGATTAGGGGGCAACGTCTCAAAAGCTCGCTCGAAATCATCGATGATGGGCAACAGGCGGGTGATCAGAGTGGCGTTGGCCAGCCTGGTGAACTCCGACTGCTCCTTATCAATGCGTTTCTTGTAATTGGAGAACTGCGCTGCTGTGCGCCGCCACTGGTCGAGATACTCGTCTGCCTGCGCCTTGGCGGCATCCAACTCGGTTTGCAGCACCGTCAGCGGATCATCCACTACCCCTGCCTCCTCTATTCTTGCTTCTCTTGCTTCTATGGACACTTATCTGCATGCCTCCCTTCGTTATCTGTCATCTGCCATTTGCCATCGGCCATCATCCAACAGCCATCTCAACCGTACCATTCCTGAACCAAACCGCTCATCAGATCAGCCACGTAGCGTACGGTGGAGATAGTGCGGGAATAGGTCATGCGCAGCGGGCCCAACACACCCAATATGCCGGATACCTCTTCGATGCCGTAGCTCGAGAGCACCAGGCTGGCCTGGCTTAGCTCTTCCCAGCGCCCTTCGCCGCCGATGAGCACCTGCACACCTTGCCGCTCCCGCATTTCCTGCAGGATGGTGTCCAGCAAGGGCCTCTGCTCCAAGACTTGCACAACACGGCGCGCTTCCTCGCTATCGGCAAACTCTGGCTCGCTCAGCAGATGGGTCAGCCCTTCACTGAAGATCCGATCGCTGGCCCGGCAGTCTATCTGACGCATGGTGTCGGCTACCAACTGGCTCACCTGTATTGCCAACGCGGACGCATGCGCCAGCCGGGTTTCTATCTCTTTGGCATCGGCCTGAGCCAGCACGTCGTTCAGTTGGTTGGAAAGTCGGCTGAGGGCCTCCTGCGAGAGCGGCTGCTCCATATGCAGTACCTGCTGCTTGACGGTGCCGCCCAGCAGAACCAGCACCAGGAGCACCACGTTATCGCGCACAGAAATCAGTTCCAGGTGCTTGAAATGGCAACAGAGGGCCTTAGGCACAGTAGCAAGCGCCGCGCTGCGGGTAGTGTTGGCCAGCACCGCCGCTGCCAGATGCACCCATTGCTCCATCTCCAGCCGGGACTGGTGGAACTGGTGGCGGATCATGCGCTGGTCGGAAAGCGGCAACGGCGCCTCCGCCAGCAAGTGTTCTACAAAGAAACGGTAGCCCTTCTCGGTGGGCACGCGGCCGGCCGATGTGTGCGGGTGTGTCAGGTAGCCCGACTTCTCCAGGGCTGCCAGTTCGTTGCGCACAGTGGCCGGGCTGTAGCCCAAACCGTATCTCTTCACAAGGTGCTGGGAACCCACGGGCTGAGCGCCGGCGACGTATTCTCGTATCACCAGCCCCAGCACCGTGCGGCGCCTGCTGCCCAGTTGGTCACGCTCTGCCATCATTCACAACCGATCTGTCCTACGGCTCGTTCAGGTCTCATAATCACTCTGCCTGGGCTCGCTTTAGCACTCTAGCATCGAGAGTGCTAAAGCAACTAGCACATAATACCAGAAAGTGCTGATGCTGTCAAACGGGGAGGTTCGCCTGCGCGATGAGCGGACGAGATAGCGCTGGTTGCGGGGGAATCAGCTAGTACGCGCCACGGCCTGTGAGGCCCTGGAAGAGGGTACGGATGAGTATCTTGACGTCGAGCCAGAGCGACCAGTTCTCAATGTACCAGAGATCGTACTTAGTGCGCTCGGCGATGGATGTATCGCCCCGCAGCCCATTGACCTGGGCCCAGCCGGTCAGGCCTGCCTTTTCGCGATGACGGTCCATATAGCGGGGGATGCTGCGACGGAACTGCTCCACGTACGTCGGCTGTTCCGGGCGGGGCCCAACCAGGCTCATGTCGCCCAGCAGGACGTTGATGAACTGAGGTAGCTCATCTACCGATAGCTTGCGGATAATCGCTCCCATACGGGTGCGGCGGGGATCGTTTTCCGTCGTCCAGGTGGCGCTGGCCTCCGCATCCTGGCGCATGGAGCGGAATTTGAGCATCGGGAAGGGATGGCCGTCCAGCCCGGTGCGATCCTGGACGAAGAAGACCGGCCCCCTGGAATCGAGCTTGATCAGCAGGGCCGTGAGCATCATCAGAGGGGAAAGGAGGGTCAGAGCCGCGCCACCGATGACGACGTCCAAGATGCGCTTCAGCGTCAGCCGCCAGCCGCGCAGCGCCACGTCCCGCATGGTCAGCAAAGGCAACCCTCCGAGATCGCCGATGCTCACTTCCGAGGCCATGATCTGGAACAAGTCGGGGAAAACCCTGATACCTACTCTCTCCCGTTCACAGAGAGACACGATGTTGAGGATCTCTTCATGGCTCGCTTCCGGCAGGCCGATGATCACTTCTTCAATGCCGTGATTCTCAATGAGAGTGGGCAGGTCTTCTGTCTGGCCGAGCACCGGCGCTCCCATCACCACGCTGCCGATTTCCCCATTGACGAAGCCGGCCACCTCGTAGCCGAGGCGGGGAGACTGGCGAATCTTTTGCAGTATCAGCCGCCCCACATCACCGCCGCCTACGAGGAGCACCTTCCTCCTGCCCAGACCTTGCGCCAGCAGCATCCAACGTAAGGACGTGTGTATCAGCCTCCCCAAAGTCACCAGAATGATGGTCAGGATCAGAGCGTAGACTATCATCAAACGGGGGTAGTCCACACGATCCTTGAAGAGGAAGGAAATAAGCGCAATGGCGGTGACGGCACCCAGCAGGACGCTGCCGACGACGTTGTAGAACTCGTCCAGTTGCGAGAAGGGATGCCTTGAGTGGTATGATCTCCTGAGGAAGAACACTGTCACAATGGACAGCGTGTGCACGATCATCATGCCCACGTAGTTGTAGAACTCCAAAACGCCATCATGGGGGGTCAGCAGACGCAACCGGTAAGCCAGGCCAAAGGCCAGCCCGCTCATCAGCAGGTCGCTGATGAGCAGCGTGATTCCGAACAGGACGTTCATCCGCCGCTTCAGCATGAGACTGTCTCCTGCACCTGCCGCCGGCGAAGGCGTGAGCGCAGCGCCCGGCCCCACATGTCCAGGCGGCAGCGCACGGCGATGCCGGCCAGAATCAGCCAATGCAGCCAGAGGGATGTCTGGGCCGCGTAGTGCTTGCGATAGAAGATAACCATCGCCCGGTAGAACTCGTAGCGCGCTCTGTCGCTGTGCTTGCTGGCAGCCTCCTTGATGTGCAGAACCGTGACGGCCGGATTGTACCACACCCGCCAACCGTGCTGCTTGATGCGGTAAGCCCAGTCCAGGTCTTCACCGTACATGAAGAAGGTCTCGTCCAGCAACCCTGCCTGCTCGATCGCCTCACGCCGCATTATCATGAAGGCCCCAACGACGGAATCTACTTCGGCGAGTTGGTCTGGATCGAGGCAGGTGAGATTGTAGCGACCAAACCGCGGACTGTTGGGAAAGAGCTTGCTTAGGCCCGTCATGCGGTAGAGCGAGACTTCCGGTGTGGGGAAGGAGCGGCGGCAAGCCAGATCAAGGCTGCCGTCTTGGCGCACCAGTTTAGGCCCAGCGATGCCGGCTTTGGGATGGTCGTCCATGAAGGCGAGCATGTCGGCCAACGCATTCGCAGGCAAGGCGGTATCGGGGTTCAGGAGCAGTGCATAGCAGGGGGGTGTTGGGTATTGGGTATTGGGTACTGGATATTGGGGATTGGGGACTGGGTGTGCGAAGCCGAAGTGTCGCAGGCCGAGATTGTTGGCATAGGCGTAGCCGCCGTTGACGCCGCTTTCGATGAGGCGAACCTGGGGGAACTCTGCCTGCACCATGCCGGCACTGTCGTCGGTGGAGCAGTTGTCCACCACGCAAACGCTGTGGCTGAAGTCGCCCTCGCTGGCGTAGACGGAGTTCAGACACTCCCGCAGCAGGTCACAGGTGTTGTAGCTGACGATGACAATCCCCAGATCAAGCATCGCTTACCTCAGTCGCCTGCAAGTGTGCTGAGTCAATGAGCAGCCGTCGCAAGCTCGGGAACGGCCAGCCGAAATGGCTCCCGCGGCATTTCATCCAGAAACCACCACCAACGAATGATAGAGGGATTGCTGCGACGACGGATAGATGCCAGGTCAACCTGGCGAACGATGGCTGAGGCATAGCGGCGCAAGATATCATCCAGCCATGTGACACGAAAGACATCCGCCGGTGATAGCCGCTCCTGTTCTATCGTATCCTGAATGGCATCTCGGTAAGTGAACATGCTGAGGATCTCGTCGGCATCTAGCCCACCCTCGTCTGGTGCCCACGCCAGCCCCTGCAGGTTATCAGCATAGATTTGAATGTCTCGAAGAACATCACTCTGAGTGTTCATTGATGTTACCCTCCTGATCCAATTCAACCCAATGCCCACGACTCGACATGTACTGATCCAGGTCTTTCGGTTTGAAGCAGCTTGCGTTGATCTTCTGATCAATCCGGCAGTGCACCACCTCGCCCTCAGGGCTCACGAAGCAATAGCCGCGATGATGGGGAAATGCATCGTGGATATAGGTGAAGACCTGCCTCCGAGGATCGTTCTTCACATGCCTGGCGATCTGCTCGAACTCCTCAACGGTCATGTCATCGCGTCCCCACTCCCGCTGATGTAGCCTGATCTTGCGTTGAACGATTGTTTCGCTCTTCCATCCCACCTCGCGAATCAGTTCCAATTCCGCACGGATGCGCTCGGAACCCATAGCCATCAACTCAGCCAAGCGTCGTGAACAGAGATTATGATGGTAGGTCATGGTGAACCTCCGTGCCTTCTGTGCCTGGGCGCAAGCGATGTTGCCCTAGCTGGCATAGACCGAACTGTACAACAGTCATTCTAACACAACCGGGCACACGCGTCAAACACGAATGGCCTGGTTGCCGGTCTCAGGAGCTCCAGCCTCCAGGCTCCAGCCTCCAACCTCTAATCCCCAATACCCAATATCCTCTTCCCCTTGCGCACGTAGTTGGCCGGATTGCCGTATTTCCCTGCAAAGGCCCGCGCCTTCCGCTTGAACTGATTCCCCGGCTTGCGCTTCTGCGAATACTCCAGCGCCCATTTCAGGAACTCGTAGTCTTGCCCCTTGATCTTGGGCTCGGTGGGATTACGGCGGTAGCTGTCGTAGTCTGTGATCAGGTTCAGGTCGTGTTCCATGACGTAGTCGAAGAGGTCTGTGCCGGGATGTGGCGTGAAGAAAGCTGGGCTGAAGTAGTCAGGGTCGATCTCGCGGATCATGTTCACCGTGTCCATGACTTCTTCCTTGGTCTCCGTGGGGATGCCCAGCATGTAGTTGGCCCAGATCACCAGCCCATGCTGGCGGCAGATCTCGGCCGCCCGGAAGCTGTGCTCCACCTTCGTGCCCTTGCGCAGGAAGTTGAGCACCCGTTGGTTGCCGCTCTCGAAGCCAATGAAGTAGCCCTTGAGCCCGGCGTCGGCCATGGTCGCCACCATGTCGTGATGGCGAGCGATGATGTCCGCCCGGCTCTGGCAGAAGAAAGGCTGCGTGAACCCTTCGGCCTTGTACAGGCGACAGAACTCCGTCACCCAGGCGCGATCTTCGGTCAGGCAATCGTCGTGGAACATGAACGAGGCGAAGTGATACCTGTCCCGCAACTCATTCAACTCGCGGATGACGGTGCGGGGGCTGGCGCGGCGCACTCCCTTGCCGAAGATCATGTCCTCGCCCGGCTTGCAGAAGGAGCAGTTGTAGATGCAGCCCCGTCCGGCGATAATGGTCAGGAAGGGGGGCGGCAGCTCCTTGGCGAAGGGAACTTCGGGCGAATCGAGGGTGTAGCCGAACTTGCGCCACTCGTTGAGGAAGAGGCTTCGGTCAGGGAAGGGGATGATGTCCAGGTCGGGCTGCTCGCCCCAGAGCACCTTCTCCTGCGGTGGGCTGCCTTCGGCGATGGCCTGCAGCAGCCTGGGGAAGGTGATCTCCCCCTCGCGGGTGACCAGATAATCCACGTGCGGTAGCCGCAAGCTATCCTGCAGCGCCAGCGTCACGTGCGGCCCGCCGACGACGGTGATCGTCTCCGGCTTCACCTCCTCGATGATCTCCAGCGCCTGCCGGACCGGGTTGTAGTCCACACTCATCATCGTTAGACCCACCACGTCAGGGTCGCGCTGCCTGAACTCCTCCCGGAAGTGATCCCAGCTTTTCAGCGCTCGCAGGTCGATCAGATCCACGTCGAAGCCCTGCGCCTTGGCCGCCGCGCTGAGGTAGGCCAGCCCGTGGCTGATCCAGCCCGCGTCCATCCCTTGGCTGAGGCAATCGAACCCTCGGCCGGCAATGCCGGGGTAGATGAGGGTGGTTTTCATGGTGAACTTCTCCAAAGTAGACAAGTACACAAGGAAACAAGTAGACAAGGAACAGCCGTAACTGCTCAGCCTGCCCCGGCCTGAGAATGAATTCTCAGGCTGATACACCGAAGTCGGCTGGAAGCCGACTGGGAAAGCCCGTTAGTCCAGCCCGTAGCTCAATCGGCATTTTCACGCCCTCCCTCCCTTGTCTACTTGTGTACTTGTTTACTTGTCTACCTGCTCTGCCGGCGCATTGCCGTGCGAAGCGAACAGCGATGGCTTCCACCAGGCCCACTCGGTGCAATTGGCGCAGGGGTGCACGGTGTCCAGTTCGCCGCTAACGTGCAAACGGCGCAGCTCCTGCATCTCCGGCCCATTCCACCCCTTCATCACGCCATCCCGCACGTGGCCCAGCGGCCGGTCGAGGTTGAAATCCCGGTCGCACATCGTAATCGAACCGTCCCAGTAGATGTGCGCGTGGTACCAGAGATTGGGGCAGGGCCAGCGCTCTGCCGGTAGCTTCACCTCACCGCTTCGCAACTCGCCGATCTCCTCGATCTGTCCGCCCCAGGTGTCGAGGGCCTTCAGTTGGATGCGGTCCACGCCAGGCAGCGACCAACTGCGCCGGAACTCATCCCACTCCGGCAGCGTCTGCTTCATCTCAATGACCTGCAGGTTGACCCAGGTGCGGTAACCACCCTCCTGCTTCATCTCCAAGAAACGTCGGATGTTGGCCGTGGTCCGCTCGAAATCGGCGTTGCGGCGGATGGCCTCGTAGGTCTCTGGCCGCAGACCATCGAGGCAGAGGAAGATGACATCCAGTCCCGCCTCCAAAACGCGCCGCGCCGTGTCTTCGTCCAGCAGTGTGGCGTTGGTGCTGATGGAGCAGCGCAGCCCTTGCTCAGCGCAATAGCGGATCATGTCCACGATCCGGGGATGGAGCAGCGGCTCGCCCCAGATGTGCAGCGTGGTGGTCTCCACATGCGGGGACATCTCGTCCGCGATGCGGGTGAACAGGCCGAAGTCCATATACCCCCTGGGCCGCTGGAGCTGGCCCCGCCCCTGTGGGCACATGATGCAGCGCAGGTTGCAGACGTTGGTGGATTCGATGTACATACGGTCGGGATAGGGCACCCAGCGGGTCTGCCCCGTTTCGTAGGCCAGCCACTTGAGCGGCCCCATCGCCTTGCGCCGGTAGTAGCGCAGCTTGAGTTGCGCCTTCTGTTGCCAGGTCATTGTGCGGGGGTCTAGCCCCATATTGCAGCATCTCCTGTGGTTTTCAAACGGCGGAAGCGGTGGAACAACCCCAGTTTGGTCAGCGCCCGACCTGCCAGTCGCAGCGGCTTCCAGCGAGAGATACGCCACAGCACCGTCCCTAGTCCCTGGCCGAACGCACCGAGGTACACCCGCTGAGCCTTCGCTTCCAGGAAGCTCTGGCGGGCCTCCAGCACAAGCTGGCTGAGCCGTTCGTCGCTCACTTCCGACACGTTGAGGAAGGGAGCGATCTCCGCCGTGTAGCTGTTGTAGTAGTAGGCCTGCGTGAAGTCGGCGTTGTACTCGGTGCCGGGCCGCTGGCGCGCCAGTTCATCCCACAACCGGGTGCCGGGGAACGGCGTGGCGATGGAGAACATGGCCTCCGTCAGCGGCAGGCTAGCGGCGAACTCGATGGTCTGCCGCATCGTTTCCTCGTTGTCGCCCGGCAGGCCGAGCATGAAATACCCCTTGGCTGCGATGCCCACGGCCTCTGTCCAGGCCACCGCCTGTTCCACCTGATCCAGCTTGATGTGCTTGGCCGTGGCGGCCAGGATCTCCAGGTTCCCTGATTCTACCCCATAGTGGATTCCCCGGCAACCGGCGCGATGCATCTTCTCCAGGATGGCGGGTGTCACCCGATCCACGCGGGCCAGGCATTGCCAGCGGATGTCCAGATCGCCTTTCAGGAAACCGTCCATCAGCGCGTCCAGCCGCCGCACGTTGATGGTGAAGAGGTCGTCAATGAAGTAGAAGTGGTGCACGCCGTAGTGGTCGATGAGTTGCTTCAGCTCGGCCACGATGTTGGCCGGGCTGCGCTGCCGGTGGGTGCGCCCCACGATGCCCTTGAAGCAAAACGAGCAATCGTATGGACAGCCGCGGCTGGATAGCAGCGTCAGCATCCGCTCGCCGTTGGGAGCGTAGAGTGGGTACTGGTCGATCTCCATCAAGTGCCGCGCCGGAAAGGGCAGCGCGTCCAGATCCGGCAAAAGCGGACGCTCTGCATTGCGCACGATGCGGCCGTCCTGCTTCCACCACAGCCCGGCGATGCGGTCGTAGCGCTCGTCGCCGGCGGCCAGCGCCCGCAGCAGCTCCCGCCAGGTCTCTTCCCCCTCAGCGTAGACCAGGAAGTCGAAGTGAGGGTTGCTCAGCGTGCGGTCGGGCAGCGTGGTGGCGTGCGGCCCGCCGATGACCAGCGGCACGCCCAGCTCCGCCTTGAGCGGCCCGGCTGCCTGTTCCACCGCGTGCTGTGACGTGGTCATGGAGGTGAAGCCGACCAGGTCGGGCCGGAAGTCGAGCACCTCGGCGATCTCGTCTTCCAGTGGCTTTTGGGGCCGCAGGCCGAAATCGTGGATGCGCACCTCGTGCCCCTCCTGCTCAGCCACGGCGGCCAGATAGGCCAGCCCCAGCGGTGGGTAGTTATTGACCATCTGGTTCCACTTGGGACCGATGAGGGAGATTTTCATGGCGCTATACCGGCCTGAGACAGATGCCTTCCAATGCGTTCATTAAGCTCCCAAAGAGCGTTCCTGTTGCTATCCCATTTCAGCAGGGACATGGCTTCGTCGTAGCAGGCCCATCTGTATTGAATATGTTCCCCTGAGATGCGAAGGTCGGTATTGACGACCTCGACACCAAAGACACGCTCTGGAATGACAAAGACATCATCGCCCCAGGTGAATTCGCCCGTAACGCCGACAACAGGGACAGTGCACTTTGAGTCGAGACTCAGATATGCAGATTCCAGGGGAATGCCCGCTTCCTCCCATGCTTCGCGTCTGGCAGCTTCTATTGGAGATTCCTCGTTCTCTCCCCCACCAGCAATGAACTGCCAGTATTGCTTATCGGCTCTCTTGAAAACGGCGTATTCCAATGTGCCATCTCGCTTGCGACGAAATGGCAAGACAAGCACTTGAAAGGGAGCCCTGCTCATAGTGGTGTCCCCACTGGATACACGACGACCGGG
The DNA here is from genome assembly GCA_964587335.1 of uncultured Anaerolineales bacterium. GTDB lineage: Bacteria > Chloroflexota > Anaerolineae > UBA3071 > UBA3071 > UBA3071. The sequence goes on along the minus strand of CAZPMV010000015.1, from coordinate 1,639 downwards.
GCTACTCACCTGCTCGGTCAGTCACTAACCACCGCCCGGTATAATGGTCCGCCAGGCCATGCGCACCGGCATGACAACAAGGCACTTACACCGAATTGACAAAACTGCGTTTGTGTGCCAGAATGTAGCCGGAAGAAGAAGTGAGGGTAATTCCTGTGAGGTGCCGCGATGTTCCGCTCGAGAGTAGCGCTTGAGTCGTGGAGCTACACCTCACAGGGTCCGCTTCTTCTTTCTTGATTTCCGCCCCTTGAACAACCTCAGTATCAACCTGATCTTTGACCCCATCTCTGTTCAAGGCGGTCTCCTGACCGCCGTCTCATGCCACTGGCAGCCGGCCAGGAGACCGGCCAGGAACAAAGGTGTGCCCTACTGCCCACCGCCCGGCATGATGGTCCGCCAGGCCATGCGCACGGTGCGTGGCAGTTGCACCCAGGTCGCCACCGCATGGTTCAGAGTTGAACCGGCGCCATATTCCCCGAAGAAACGCTCTCCTCTTCGAGGTCGGTTTGCGTTTGTGGCAGAACCTCCAAAAAGGTATTCGGATTGACCAGATGCACCGTGCTATCCGGGTATGTTTGCATGAACACGGACGGTGTACGCCACGGTTTCTTTTCGGACCACTTGCACTCAAAGCCAAACAGACGCCCTCCGAAATCCTCCAAGTAGTCAATCTCTGCCCCATCGTAGGTTCGCCAGAAGTAGGGCGAAGCATACCGCCCGCGATTGCGGTTGGTCTTGATCCGCTCGACGATACAGAAGTTTTCCCACAGAGCGCCCGCATCGAGCCGTAAGTGCATCGGGTTGAAGTTGTTGATCAGCGCATTGCGGATGCCCAGATCATAGAAGTAGATTTTGCGTCGTTTGCCGATCTCCTTGCGCAGGTTGCGGCTGAACGGTGGCAGATGGAAGATGACGTATGCCCGTTCCAGAAGCCGTACATAGCGGTCAACCGTGTTCTTGTTTATGCCAAGCAGCCGAGCTAGTTCATTATACGACACCTCGTTGCCGATCTGCAAAGCAACAGCCTGCAACAAGCGTCGCAAAAGGGCGGGGTTTCTCACCACCTGATACTCCAGCGCATCGCGATACAGATAACTATCTGCGATCTCTCTGATAAGCATCTCTGGTTCATCGGTCGTCACAACGCCAGGATACATACCGTAGCGCAGGTAATGCTCCAACAGGCGTCGCACCTCCACGCCGCTTTGTTGTGTCAACAACTCGTTCAGGGAGAGGGGATACAGATAGAACTCCCGCTTGCGGCCAGTGAGTGGCTCAACTACCTGGTTGGATAACTCAAACGAGGATGAGCCGGTGGCGATCACCTGGATATCAGGAAAGTTGTCAACCAGGAGCTTGAGCGTCAAGCCGATATTGCGCACCCTCTGTGCTTCGTCAATCACTACCAGCGAGTGGTTGCCGATGGTACGGCGCAGCACCGTGGACGTTTGTTCTGTCAACAGCGCCCGTATATCCGGCTCATCGCAGTTGAGGTACAAGGATGCGCTGGCATATCGTTGGCGGATGTATTGCACCAGCGTGGTCTTGCCGACCTGCCGAGCACCATAGATAACGATGACCTTGCCCTTGAACAGGCTGGCCTCGATACGTGGCAGTATGTCGCGGGGGTACTGCATGG
>CAZPMV010000014.1:2857-24221 GCA_964587335.1 uncultured Anaerolineales bacterium | reverse complement strand
TACACCTCGTGCACGTCCGACGATGGCTCAAACAGCGCCAGTTGGACTGCCTCGTAGGTGTAGAGATCGGAGAAGGATGCCCGCGTGCCCTCGATGCGGGAAGAGAGGACTGCCTCCAGGCGCACGAAGGGGCGGATGAGAAGATGCGGGTTGGGAAGCGAGCGACCCAGGCCCGCCAGCTCACCTAGCGCCCGATCAGCCTCCGAGAGGGTGGCCACCAGGCCTGGTGTCCACGGCAATGCAGGGGGAAGAGGGTTGGGCACGAAGGCCCAGTACCCGGTGGGCGTGCGCGCCACTCGCCCGGTCGGACTTCCATGGAAGGCTTCGGGGTCCATCCGCCAACGCTCCTCTTGCAACGGGAAGATCAGGCCTTATTCGCACAGATGCGAATAGGCCAAGACTATATTATCACTTCTCCCCCAAAATGCGAATAACGAAGGGCAAGAGAGACAGCACCAACTGGGCGCACGGAGGTCTCCTATCCATTGCTCTGCCACCCCGCAAACCCCAACCTCGCCAAGACAGCGTTCAGTTCCGCGTCGGCCTCGGCCCCCGCATCCTCCGCCTGGGCCAGCAACGCCAGCGCCTCCTCCAGGGGCAGGGCGGCTCCACGTCGTCGGTGGCCACGTAGCGGGAGGGGCTCAGATTGTAGTCGTTATCCTTCCTCAGGCCCTGTCTTTCAATACCAAACGCCGCCCCGTGCTTGCCCAAGACGCGGCGCTGGTGTCCGATATCTCTGCCATCTCCTGAGCACGAGGAGCTAGCACAAGGATTGGTCAGGAACTGAGCTGGCAACCTTCACATCACTCAGTCAACTTGAAAGGCTCGACAATCGAGGGGACTTCGTGATGCCGTTCACATTGGAACTCGTCCATCTGCACGCATTCAGAACTGTAGTGGTCGGTGAGAAACACATACTCCTCGCTCTCACCAATGGAAGCAGGCGCCTTGGGGCTTGCTTTCATGTCATTCCACTCATCTTTGCTGCGGATATAGAGTTGGAAGATGCATAGTGGCAACGGGCGATCGAACGAGAAGCAGACAATTCCGTCAATCCTGTGATGAACTGCTCATCAATTGCTATGGGATGGCGCCTCAAGCCATCTGCCCTGCCAACTCGTATACCATTTGAGTTGGTTGAATCACCCGATGCGAAGCGTCCAGAATCTCCAGCGAGACCATGTTCCCATCAGCATCATAATCCAGGATGATGCCTGGCTTGTCTTCGTCGCTTTCCGCTACAGGCGCTTCAGCCAAGATAATAGTCAGGGTGTCTGTTTGGACATCATAGATTACTCGCATCCTTCACCTCCAGTACTTCCGAACCTTGCCGGTACGGTAGACAGTGACGACTTCGGGTGGCTCACGGTCTGTGTCCACAAACACACGCAGCAGATAGACCCTGGACAGGTCGTCAAAGGTCATCCTGGATTGATAAACACAACGTCCAGGTCGTATCTCTTCGCTCTGTTCCGGCGCTGTCAACACAGCAGCCACGTCGGCCTCAGTAATGCCACGCCTCTGCATTTCCAGACGGGCATGGTCAGTTAGTAGATAGTGTGGCAGAGCTTGGCAAGGCATCTACTCACCTCTTCATCTCGACCAATGAGGGGGCCTGGGGCCTCTCCCATCGGGCTGACCTGGAAGCGGGCGGATTGGATAAGCGCTTCCTCGCTCAGCCGGTCTCACAGGTCCCGCAGGAATTGGTCCAGCAGCCAGTAGGGGCCGAGAACTAGCGTGCGAGGCTCCCCGTCCCTGGGGCAGCGGTGGCGGGACGTCACCCACTGCCTCTTGCCGGTGTCGGCGGTGCAGGGGACCGCCCCTCCGACCAGGACTGAGCCTGCTACCTTCACATCACTCAGTCAACTTGAAAGTCTCGACAATCGAGGGGGCTTCGTGATGCCGTTCACATTGGAACTCGTCCATCTGCACGCATTCGGAACTGTAGTGATCGGTGAGAAACACATACTCCTCGCTCTCACCAATGAAAGCAGGCGCCTTGGGGCTTTCTTTCATGTCATTCCACTCATCTTTGCTGCGGATATAGAGTTGGAGTATGCATAGTGGCAAGGGACGATCGAACGAGAAGCAGACAGTTCCGTCTGGGTGGACTGTAACTTCATATCCCTCCCAGGTCTCTGGAAACGTTAGACTGAACCCATACTCCTCGTTCTTGTAGACCAAAGGTCTCTCCCCGCAGGCAGCGAGTAGCAAGACGAAAACAAGCGCAGCAATCAGAAGACGGGACATGGCATTTCTCCTTTTTTCTTGTCTCTCCTTCATTTGTTGCACCATATAGGAGATCTCCGACAACCCCTGGGCGAAGATGGCCGCCGACCAGCCCCACCGCCAGGGCATAGACGTTCTTGACCGTCATCCTTCTACGGTTCGAGAGTCATTCACGCCCAGTAGACGTATACAGCCGGGCTGTTGGGGCCGCCGGACTCACTCCACCGGAAGATCCACCAGGCATCGTAGGGGCTTAGATTGATGCAGCCGTGGCTGCGGGGGCTGCCAAAGGCATCGTGCCAATAGGAGGTATGCAGGGCATAGCCCGAGTAGAAGTAACAGGTCCAGGTCACGTCTTCCAGGTAGTAGCCAGGCCCAACCATGCGCGCCGAGGCCACTCGGTGCCAGGTGCGGAAGATGCCCTGTACCGTTGGCGTGCCGGGCAGGCCCGTGGCCGTCATGGCCGCATAGACCGGATAGTCCCCCTCATAAGCCACCGCCGTCTGTTCCTTCAGGCAGATTCCCACCCAGCGCTCCGTGGGGCCGATAGAGGAAGGCCGAGGCTTGAAGCGCGCCACCGCCACGTATCCCCCGTGCACCCAGCGGTCCTGGCCGATGCGATACCAGTCGATACCGTCCGCCAGGCGAGTCTCCAGGATATTCAGCCGCTGGTTGTGGTAGACCTCATCCACCGGCGGATTCTCGGGGGCCGTGCCAGGCACGGAGCGCACGTTGAGCAATTGCGACACCACCCAGCCCACCGGCAGACTCACCGGACCGGCAGTGGAGGTGAGCAGCGCCGCAGCAGCAACAGATCGAGACCTGCTCCCCAACCAGCGCACCCAGTCACTGTGTACCCAGCGATCCTCGCCGATGCGATACCAAATATCGCCCGCGTAGCTCTCCTCCTCGAAGATGTCCACCTCCGCACCACTCCACAACTGGTCCAGCACCGGATTGTCCGGCCGCACGCCGGGGAGGGCACGTACGTTCAGCAACGTGGCGGTGACTACGCCCCGCCCTATCGGCTCCGACGGTGGCCCGGGAGGAGGTCCCGGCGGAGGTTCCGGAGGCGGCCCTGGCTCCTCTTCCTCTATGCGCCGCACCCAGTCACTGTGCACCCAGCGATCGGCGCCGATGCGATACCAGATGTCGCCTATGTAGCTCTTCTCCTCGAAGATGTCCACCTCCGTGCCACTCCGCAACTGGTCCACCACCGGATTGTCCGGCCGCACCCCAGGGCGGGCACGCACGTTCAGCGTCGTGGCAGTGACCACACCCCTCCCTATCGGCTCTGACGGCGGCGTGGGAGAGGGTTCGGGTGGAGGCTCTGGCGGCGGGCCAGGAGGCGGCTCCTCTATACGCCGCACCCAGTCACTGTGCACCCAGCGATCGGCGCCAATGCGATACCAGATGTCGCCCGCGTAGCTTCCCTCCTCGAAGATGTCCACCTCCGCGCCGCTCCGCAACCGATCCACCGCCGGATTGTCCGGCCGCACCCCAGGGCGGGCACGCACGTTCAGCAACGTGGCAGTGACCACACCCCTCCCTATCGGCTCCGACGGCGGCGTGGGCGGGGGGGCGGGTGGAGGCTCGGGGGGCGGCACTGGAGGCGGCACCGGAGGCGGCGCCGGCTCCCCTATACGCCGCACCCAGTCACTGTGCACCCAGCGATCGGCGCCAATGCGATACCAGATGTCGCCTGCGTGACTTTCCTCCTCGAAGATGTCCACCTCCGCGCCACTCCGCAACTGGTCCACCGGCGGATTGTCTGGCCGCACCCCAGGGCGGGCACGCACGTTCAGCACCGTGGTGATGACTACGCCCCGCCCCACCGGCTCCGACGGCGGCCCAGGAGGGGGCTCGGGCGGAGGCTCTGGCGGCGGTTCGGGTGGAGGCTCGGGGGGAGGCCCCGGGGACCCACCAAACTCCACGCCCCGCAGTTCCGAAGTCTGCAGGATATGTACCGCGCTGGCAGCGATCCAATCCCGGCCACCCGTCTGGTACCAGAGCGCGCCGCCGACCATCGTCTCGGCCTTGATGGACAGGTAGGTGCCCCATCCCAGGGAGCGGGAGACCTGGCCGCCGCCAGGTGTGGTGTAAGTAAGCGCCCCACTCCACATGGGTCGAGCGTAGCGGAAGGGCAACCAAGGCTGATACTCGGTTGCGGTCTGTGGTACCTCGGCAGGAGCGACGAAGACTATCTCGGGGATGTCCGCCGCAGGTTCCTCGAAGATCATCGGCTCCTGCACCGGGAAGGCAACCTCCAGAGGGCTTTCGGCCAAGGTCGCCAGCCAAAAACCATCATCGTCCAGCAGATCCACGGCCACCGTGTGGCTGCCCGACTTAGAATAGTCGAGGACCCTCTCAACAGTCTGATCGGGGCCATCCGCGCCGCTCAGCCAATGCACCTGGCCCGCGCCGCCATCTATGCGCAGGCGCTGCTCCGGCGCCAAATCGTTCACGTGCAGATTGACAGCCACTTGCAATGGCTGCCGCTCAATATGCTGCAAGGCGAGCAGCGGCAGTTCAGGGCGGGCCGCGGGGGGCTCTTCAGTCAAAGCCTCTGGCCCAGTGGTCGCTGAAACGGCGACGGCGCCCCAATGGAGACGAACGGTGTGGTCGCCTGGGCTGGCATAGATGTGGACAGCCAGTTCCTGGCTGCGCTGCTCCCGCCAGGTAACGGCGGTGGGGGCACAAAGCACGCCCAGATCCAGAGTATGGCCGTCGTCTGTCTCCAAGCGCGCGGGGGCGCAGATGGGCGCGCCTTCTCCGTCAGGGGCGGCGAACTCCACTTGGACACGCACGCTGAGACCATCTGGTTCCAGCAGTGATCGCAAACGGATGGGAAGCGTCATGGGTTCCTCCTCGGTGACTGTGACTCAGGATTAGCAGGGCGAAAGGCCCTCACTTCGTCGGCGGCTCATATCGCTCGTAATAGCCCAGAACCTGCCCGTTCTCGTCCCGCACCGCCCTCATGTAGATGCGGTGCTCTTCATCATCAGTGATGAGCCGCTCCTGCAGTCCGGTGCGCATTGCGGCCAGGGTCTCGATGATGGTATGCTGCGACTGTTCATTGTGACAATCCAGCAGCGAGCGGCCGAGGTACTTCTCTCCCTCGCTGTAATAGGCGATGGCGGCCTTGTTCATGTAACGGACCATGTGAGCTGTATCGGCAAACAAGAGAGGATCTTTGAGGCTATCCAGGATGGCGGCCATAAGGTTGGTGTCAACCATGTCGTCTCCTTCGCTACGCTTCCTTCTTCCTTCCTGCCACCATTTTACCACACCTTGCCACACCGGTCAAAGAGCATCGTGCATTGGGTTGCGTACGCATTCCGGGTCAGCCGGGACTGCATTCATCACAGACCATCGTAGGAGCAGTGCACAGATTCCCACCAAAGAAAGGACGTCCTGCCACGGCTGCACTAGCTGCACTTGTCGCCCGCTAGCCTGCCAGCCTACCAGTTTCCCGGTCTGCCAGCCCGTCAGTCCCTTCGCGCAAGTGCGAGTGCCGATTTGACAAGGTGGACCATCCTGCGTATAATCTATGTGCAGCGTACACATAGATGAGTACCACATGGAGGTTCGCTATGCCCGCAGGCAGGCGACGAGGTTGGAGAGGGGGTCACGGCATGCCCCGCTGGCGGCGCATCGCCCGTTTTGTGCAGCCGTGCCTGCTGTTGCTGCTGCACCAAGGCCGCTCCCACGGTTACAGCCTGATCGAGAACCTGAGAACCTTCGGCTTCGCGGAAGATCCCGTGGACTCCAGTGTGGTCTATCGTTACCTGCGGGAGATGGAGAAGGACGCCCTGGTGGCCTCTGAGTGGGACACGGAGGCCAGTGCCGGCCCGGCACGGCGAGTCTACCACATCACGGAAGAGGGTGACCGTGCCCTGGCCTGGTGGGTGGCGAGCCTGCGGGAGACGGACCGAGTGCTACACCGGTTCTTACAATCCTACCACCAACACATGGAGGAGGATCATGGTGAGCACTACGGCTGAACTGCTGGGTGTACTGTCCGGCGACGCCGCAGTGCAAGAGGTGCGCATTGGTGCGTTCTGGACGGCGGTGGTGATTGAACGAAGGGGGCATCGCCGTTGCGGGTTAGCTTCGGCGCTGCGCGGGCAGGATCATCACCAACACGGCCATCACCCCGTGCGAGACGCAGGGCGGCTGGCGGACCGCAGCGCCCTGGAATTGGCCGGCCTGATACATTCCGACAGCTTGCTGGAAGCCAGCATCGGCATGGCAGCAATCAATGCTCTGCTGGAAGTGGACGAAGCCATCTGCGTGGAACTGAACGCCGCAGACGTCATCCAAGAGAGGGGCGAAAGCAGGGCCGTCGCCATCGTGGGCCATTTCCCTTTCATTGAGGGATTGCGGACGCACGTGGGGCAGTTGTGGGTGCTGGAACTGAGCCCAGGGCCTGGAGATCTGCCGGCCGAAGACGCGCCGGAGATCATTCCCCAGGCGGACGTGGTGGCCATCTCCAGCACGACGCTGATTAACGGCACCTTCGAGGGACTGGTGGCGCTCTGCCGGCCGGACGCCTACGTTCTGCTCCTTGGCCCCAGTACGCCGCTGTCGCCGTTGCTCTTCGACCACGGGGTGCAACTCCTCTCGGGCGCGCTGGTGGATGATGTGGACAGCGTGTTGCGGCTGGTGAGCCAAGGCGCCAGCTTTCGACAGATCCACCGCCACGGCGTGCGGCTGGTGACGATGGCAGGCGCCAAGTCTTAGCGGACAGGCCTGATCATCGCAAGGGATCACTGACGGAAGAGATCTTGAGAGCTTCTAGTCAGGTATTAGGTATCAGTGATCGATGATCAGGAACATACTGATCCCCGATCACTGGGACCTGATCACCAACAAATAACAACGAAAGTAAGGGAAGGACGATGCTTACTGAAGAACGAGTGATTGACGCGCTGCGCGAGGTGATGGATCCGGAGTTGCGGCGCAGCCTGGTGGAACTGGGCATGGTCAAGGACGTGGAGATCGAAGGCAGTCAGGTGCGTTTCACGCTGGCTTTGACCACGCTGGCCTGTCCCCTGAAAGATCAGATCGTGTCCGAGGCGCGAGCTGCCGTGCTGGCTCTGGAAGGCGCCGAGGCTGTGGACATTGAGCTGGCGGAAATGACCGCCGAGGAGAAAAAGCGTATCGGCATTGGCAGTGCAGGTGAAGGCGGAATCGCCGAGAACCTCAACAGCATCCAGCGAGTAGTGGCCGTGATGAGCGGCAAGGGCGGCGTGGGCAAATCACTGGTCAGCAGCCTGCTGGCGGTGGCCCTGCGTCGTCACGGTGAACGGGTCGGCGTGCTCGATGCCGACATCACCGGCCCCAGCATTCCCAAGATGTTCTTTCCCGACGGCGCCCGGCCCGGCCAAAGCCCCCTGGGCATCCTGCCGGCCCAGACAAAGACGGGCATCAAGATCATGTCCATCAATCTGCTGTTGCCCAACGAGGACGAGGCAGTGATCTGGCGAGGGCCGCTCATCAGCGGAGCCATCCGGCAGTTCTGGGGCGATGTCTTCTGGGGCGACCTGGACTGGCTCATCGTGGACCTGCCGCCAGGCACGTCCGATGCCTCGCTGACGGTGATACAGTCGCTGCCGCTGAGCGGGATCGTGCTGGTGAGCTCACCCCAGGACCTGGCGGGCATGGTGGTGCGCAAGGCCGCCAGTATGGCCAAGCGTCTGGGCGTGCCCATCCTGGGACTGGTGGAGAACATGAGCTACTTCATCTGCCCCGACACGGGCAAGCAGCACGACATTTTCGGACCCAGCCATGCGGAGGAGACAGCGCGCAAGCTGTGGATACCGTTCCTGGGACGACTACCAATTGACCCGGAGATCGCCAAGGTGTGCGATACCGGGCACATCGAGGGCTATCCGGCGGAGGCGTTCGCTCCCATCGCCGAGCAGGTGATGAAAGCCGCTCCGGCGGCCAGCCAGCCGCGATTCCCCATTGGGCAAGGAAAGAAGCAATAGGGATCACAACTACCGAGAAAAATGAAAGGAGGTGAATACGATGCCACGATTAGATGGAACTGGACCAGCAGGGATGGGGCCAATGACCGGCGGTGCACGAGGGTGGTGCAATCCGTATGGACCTCCCTACGCGGGTGCGCGCAGGACACCTTTTGACTCGTATGGCGCGCCCTATGCCAATCGCCCCTCCGCCTTCCGGCCTTACCGGGGGTACCCGCCAGCCTACGGCTTCAGGCGTCCTCGATGGGGCCTGGGGCGCGGCTTTGGGGGCCTGGGTAGAGGCCGGGGTGCTTGGGGCCGCGGCAGGGGCCGCACGTGGCGGTGAGGTTGCTCACCGCGAGGAAAACACACAGAAACAGAAAATGGAGAGGAGGTGAATGAAATGCCAAGAGGAGACAAGACTGGGCCGGCGGGCATGGGCCCGATGACCGGGCGCGGCGCCGGTTACTGCGCGGGCTACAACATGCCGGGCTACGCCCATCCAATGCCTGGACGCGGCTTCGGCATGGGCCGGGGTCGTGGCTGGGCAGGCGGTAGAGGCGGGGGTTGGCGCTGGCGCCAAGGGTTCCACGCCACAGCGATGCCCGTCGGGCCGCGCTTCGGCTATGGGCCAGCCTGGGGACCGCCACCCGCGGCATACGGCCCTTATGCTCCCCCTCCCGAGCAGGAACTCGACGCGCTGAAAGAGCAGGCTTCATGGCTGAAAGAGGAACTGGAGGCCATCAGCACGCGCATCGGGGAACTCGAAGGGGAGGAGTAGAACCCCTCCCGCAGGCTTGGGAACCTGCGGGAGGCTGAAAGAACGGGGCGGGTGAGCACGATCTGGCGATCCGCCACCCGCCCCGGATCCCAACCGCAGAAGCGACGACTCTAGACGCTAGAGAGCTTCTGGCGGTGGATGCACAACAGGAAAGCACTTCTGGACAGTCCAGCTTGGCAGATTCTGCATTTATGCATTATACTCTGAATCGATGCATTATACTCTACACTGAGGAGAAACGTCAAATGAAGATCGTCGTTACATCTAATGGCAGGGATTTGGACGCGCCAGCCAGCCCGATGTTCGGGCGCTGTCCCGTCTACGTGTTCGTGGACACTGACACCATGCAATTCGAGGCCGTGGACAATCCGGCGATGTCCGCCGCTGGCGGCGCTGGTATCCAGGCCGCTCAGTTCGTCGTCCAGCAAGGAGCTCAGGCCGCGTTGACGGGCAACGTGGGCCCCAACGCCTACAACGTCTTCCGTGCCGCCAACGTGCCTGTGTACCTCATCAGCGGGGGAACGGTGCGGGAGGCAGTCGAAGGCTACAAGACGGGGCGATTGCCATCTGCCGCCGACGCCAACGTCCAGGCTCACGCCGGTATGGGCATGGGCCGCGGCAGAGGTATGGGGCGCGGTATGGGGCGCGGCATGGGTTTGGGAATGGCGCCCCCAACGCCGCAGCCAGCAGCAGCACCCGCTGCACCCCCCGCTTCTCGCGAGGAGGAAGTGGCCACCTTGGGTCAGATGGCTGGCGACTTGCGCAAGCAACTGGCCGAGGTGATGGATCGACTCGATAAACTGGAAAAGGGAGGATGAACCATGCGCATTGCTGTTTCTGCAGACAACAACAACGGTCTGGATAGCGTAGTTTCCCCGCACTTCGGGCGCTGCCAGCATTACATCCTGGTGGACGTGGAAGGCCAGGAGGTCAAGGGTATCAACTGTGTAGACAATCCCTACCACGGCCAGCACTCGCCAGGACAGGTGCCGGGCTTCATTCACAGCCATGGCACGGACGTGATGCTCACCGGCGGCATGGGGATGCGGGCTATTGGCTTCTTCCAGCAATACGGTATTGAGGCTGTGACCGGTGCATCGGGCACGGTGCGTCACGCGTTGCAGCGGTACCTGGGCGGGGCGCTGCGCGGCGCAGCGCCGTGCAGTGTAAGCACTGAGCACGGCCACGACGAGGTTCCTGCTGCGAGCGAGTACGAGGAAGATGAGGTGGGCCGGCTGCGCGAGGAAGCGGAGATGTTGCAGCAGCAGTTGGCGGAGGTGATGGCCCGTCTGAATCGGCTGGGAGACGCACGATAACCAATGAGCAGGGCGCAGGTATCCGACTTCGACTGCATGGTGGAGGAACTGCAGAGGCTAGTCATTGAAAATGCACGTGCTCACTACTCGCCCCAGGTTATCGAGGAGTGGTATCATCCTCAGAACATAGGACGCATGAGCGAGCCGGATGCATCCGCCGCCGTGCGTGGCTGGTGCGGCGACACCATGGAGATCTACCTGAAGGTGGACAATGGCGTGATCGCCGAGGTTACCTTCATGACTGATGGCTGCGGCCCCTCTGTGGCCTGCGGGAGCATGGTGACCAGCATGGCGCGGGGCCTGCCGTTGGATGAGGCACAGCAGATTTCCCCGGATGACCTCTTGGAGGCGCTGGGTAGGCTTCCCGAAGAGAGCGTTCACTGTGCCCAACTGGCGACTAGCACGCTGCACGAAGCGATTGTTGGCTATCGAAACGAGGAGGGCGGGAGGGACACCGTTATTGTAGAAAGGGAATCGCCTCTTGTCCACTGATGCCAAAGCCCAGGAGAAAGCGGTCCGGCAGGCCGGCGAGTTGATGCAGCAGGGCTACCATTGAGCCGAAACGATGATGCTCGCCGTGGGCGAGCACGTTCTGGGCAAGACAGCGCGTCGCTACGTGAGACTGGCGACCGGGCTGGGTGGAGGCGTGGGAGGCACCCGGCAGGATATATGCGGGGCCTTGAGCGGCGGCGTGATGGTCATCGGCGGGCTGTACGGCCGTAATAGCGCAGAAGATGACGATCAGCCAGCCTACGATCTCGCCACTCGCTACAGGGAGCGATTCCTGGTCGAACTGGGAAGTACTCAATGCGATGTGCTGTATGAGCAGGTGCAGGCGCCCGGTGGGCTTGGCTCTTGCTCATTCCTGGTCGAACGCGCGGCGCGGATTCTCCTGGAACTCCTGGCAACGATGAATCAAGCGCAAAGCGCGACTGTGTAAGCACGCATGGGGGTAGAAGCCGCACGTGGAGCAGCCTTTCCAGGCTGCTCGGCAGGCTCGAAAGCCTGCTCCACATGTCACTTCTGCCGTAGTGCGTAAGCACGTAAACGAAACAAAAGGAGGCAAAGCAACATGGGTCGAGGACAAAGAGGTGGCGGTGGCGGTGGCGGTGGACGCGGCGGCGGTGCGGGCCGTGGCTCCGGCCGCGGGCCAGGCCGCATGGGAGGTTCCAAAGCTGCAGGGCCGAGCGGCAACTGCGTCTGCCCGAACTGCGGCCACAGGGCGGTTCACCAGGTTGGTCAGCCGTGCTATCAGATGGCCTGTCCCAAGTGCGGCAGCAAGATGGCCCGTGAGTAGCGGACGAGGCGCAGCATGATCATCACTGTCGCTAGCGGCAAGGGGGGCACAGGCAAGACGACCGTGGCCATCAACCTGGCGCTGGCCATGGCACCCGATCACGGGGCAACAAAGGATAGTCCTTCACCGTCCAGCCATCCCGTGTTCCTGGATTGCGACGTAGAGGAGCCCAACGCGGCGCTGTTCCTCAAGCCAATAATCACGCAGCAGGATGAGGTTGGTATCCTCATCCCAGAGGTGGACTTCGATAAGTGCACCGCCTGCGGACGCTGCGCCGAGGTGTGCGCTTACCACGCCATCGCCGTCATCGGGCAGAACGTGTTGGTCTTTCCGGCACTCTGCCACGGCTGCGGCAGTTGCACGCTGAACTGCCCAGAGGGAGCCATCCACGAAGTACTCCACGTGACCGGCGTCATCGAGCAGGGACGGGCCGATCATCAGCGGATTGAGCGGAGGGAGGATGAGTCTAGACTTCCGGCTCAGCCTGATCAGCTCAATCGGCCAACAACTGGGGGCATCGCTTTCGGACATGGCATCCTGAACGTGGGTGAGCCTATGGCCGTGCCCATCATCCGCCAATTGAAGCAGCAGGCTATCCCCAAGGATACCGTCGACAGGGTGGTAATCCTCGATGCTTCGCCGGGGACCGCCTGCCCAGTGGTGGAAACGATGCGCGAAGCCAATTTCGTGCTCCTGGTCACCGAGCCAACTCCCTTCGGCTTGCACGACCTGCGGTTGACAGTGGAGGTGGCCCGCGATGAACTGGGGCTGCCAGTGGGAGTGGTCATCAACCGCGACGGCATCGGTGACCGCGGCGTAGAGGTCTATTGCGCGGCCGAGAACGTCCCAATCCTGATGCGCATCCCCTTCGACCGCCGCATCGCTGAAGCGTACTCCGAAGGGGTGCCGCTGCTGGAGGTGTTGCCGGAGTACAGGGAGAGATTCCTGTCGCTGTACGAGCGGATCGTGGCCGCTGTTGCCGAGAGGGGTTAGCGTCAATACAGTTCAGTCAGGAGGGAGTTAGGGGATTCCGGCTCGTCATTTCGGGGGAGGCAAGGCACCTTGCTGAAGCATGGCAAGTCATTCGTGCTGGTTGGGCTGTTGATCCTTGGGGTCGCGTGGTCGCTCCTGGGCTGCACGGGGCGACCGGTCCCGGCCGCGTCGCCTGCTCCGGCCCTGCCGACGGACACGCCAGCAGTGGTGGTGCAGGCCACGGCCACGCCAACGTCCACCCCACTCCCGACGTCCACGCCGACCCCTGCACCGAGCGACACGCCGACGACTACGCCCGTGCTGCCGCCTACGGTCACGCCGACAGCCACGGCCACGGCCACAGCATCGCCGACGCCGACGCCCACACCGCGGACATGCGTCGTTGTTGCCGATGTTCTCAACCTGCGCGCCGGGCCTGGTGGCGCCTACGAGGTGACGGGCCGCCTGACGCGGGGTGATGTGCTACTGCCCGAGGGTCGCAGCGACGATGGCGACTGGCTGTGGGTGTGCAACGCTGCGGGCCAACACGGCTGGGTGGCTGCCCGGCTGATGGAGTGCGGCTTCGATGTCGAACCGTTGGCCGTTCTGACCCCGCCGGCTCGGCCTACGCCGACGGCGACGCGGCTGCTCCCCACGGCAACGGTCGCGCCGACTCCGACCGCGAGCGTGGTGACGTACCGATACCTGCCTGCTGGGCCGGCACGACCTGATACGTCGCGCCCTTGTCCCGGCTGCCCATTGGCGCACGTTTACATCACCGGCCAGGTGCGCGACGCAGGCGGCAACCCATTGGTTGGCGTCAGGCTGGTGTGCTATAATGATTGGCACCGCTATCCCGTGGTGGCGTCCAAAGGGGACGGCTGGTACGACTTTCCCATCATCCAGGCTACGACCATCTGGTACGTCGTGGTGCTCGACGAGGCCGATCAGCCCCTCAGTCCGGTGGAAGCGGTGGACTTCGATTTGAGCGTCGCCTGTTGGTATCGCCTGGACTGGCAGCGCACGCCCTGATAGTTTGTGCGGTTGTGTCGGCAGATCAGGCGAAAAGCCAAGAGAAGCATAGTACGACTCAGGGGAGGCAGCCTCGCGACCCGCGTTGGCGAGACCGAGTGTTGCCCCCGCAACTATTATGTCAAGGAGGAACAAATGGGAGGCAGTGCAAAGAAGTGGCGCAAGAAGAAGATGTCCAAGCACAAGCATCGCAAGAGACTGAAGAAGACCCGCTGGCAACGACGACAGAAGTAGTTATTCATTCTGAGACGTGAAACAGGCAAAGATCATGGCTGAGCGCGCAGCATGGCTTTCTATCGCTGTTAACGTGGTGCTGACGCTCCTCAACCTGGCTATCGCTGCCGCCTCGGGCAGCCTAGCGGTCGCCGCGGAGATGGTTCACAACCTGGTGGACCTGGTGGCCGCGGTGGCTGTCCTGGTAGGGGTGAAGGTGTCGGAGCGCAAGAGCCGCGCCTTCCCCTACGGGCTGTACAAGGTGGAGAACGTCATCACCGTGGTGATCGCCGTGCTGATCTTCGTCACCGGCTACGAGATTGCCAAGCAAGCCGTGCTGACCACCGAGCACCAGGCGACGGTGACGCCGCTGATGCTGGGAGGCGTAGTCCTCTCGGCCATCCTCCCGATGCTCTTCAGCGTCTACGAGATGAGGGTGGGCCGGGCGGTCAACTCCCCCAGCCTGATCGCCGACGCACAGGAGTACCGGGTGCACGTCTTCTCCTCCGGCGTGGTCTTCGCCGCGATGGTGGGGCAGATGATCGGCTGGCCGCTGGACCGCGTGGCGGCGCTGGTGATCGTGCTGCTCGTCGCCAAGACCGGCTGGCAGCTCCTGCAGGATGGCATGAGGGTGCTGCTCGACGCCTCGCTGGATGCCGACACGCTGGCCCAGGTGCGCACGATCATCGAGGCCGAACCCAGCGTGGCGGCCCTGAAATCTCTGACCGGCCGCAATGCCGGCCGCTACCGCTTCCTGGAAGCGGAGGTGGCGCTGCGGGTGCATGACCTGGACAAGGCCCACGCCATCACCGAGAGGGTGGAGCAAGCGGTGAGAGCACAGGTGCCGCATCTGGAGCGGGTGCTGATCCATGCCGAGCCGCTGGCCCGCACGCATCTGCGCTACGCCATTCCCCTGGATGATCTGGGCGGGGCCATCAGCCAGCATTTCGGCGAAGCACCGTACTTCGCCCTGCTCACGCTACGCACAGCCGACGGGGTGGTGCAGCGACAGGAGATGCTCGCCAACCCGCATACCGATGTGCCCAAAGCCAAGGGCATTCGGGTGGCCGAATGGCTGATGGAGCAGAAGGTGGATGTCGTGCTGCTCAAGGAGAGCCTGCAGGGCAAGGGGCCGGAATACGTCTTCGGCGATGCCGGCGTGGAAACGCTGGTCACGCAGGCTACTACCTTGGCCGAAGCAGTGGCCGCCCTGTCAGAGAAAGGGTGATGCCCACTTTCCTCGACCATTTCCGCCTCATCGCCCCTCACTATGATCGCATCTTCACCTTCCTGAAAGCTGATCGCCTGAAAGAGACCTTGCAACTGTCCCAGGACGGCTGGCTCTTGGACGCGGGCGGAGGGACAGGACGGGTCGCGCAGATGCTGCGCGATGTGACGAGCCGTGTGGTGGTCATGGACGAATCGGGGGGGATGCTGCGCCAGGCGCGGGACAAGGGGCTGATCGCCGTGCGGGGCGAAGTGGAGGCGCTGCCTTTCCGCAGCAATGCTTTGCCCCACATCCTGATGGTGGACACGTTTCACCACCTGCGGGATCAGGCAGCGTCGGTGGCCGAACTCCTACGGGCGCTGGCTCCTGAGGGACGTCTGGTGCTGGAGGAGCCTGACATCGGACGCCCGATCATCAAATTGATCGCCCTGGGAGAGAAGCTGCTCCTGATGCGCAGCCGCTTCCGGACACCTGAAGCCGTCCAGCGGATGTTCGAGGCTGCCGGAGGCCAGGTGCGCTTGCAGCGGGAGGAGGCCAACTTCTGGGTAGTGGTGGAGAAGTCGGGATGAGCGGAAGACTCTCCGCTCCCTGGCTCGTGGTCTTGTCGCTCTTTCTGGCCTTGACCGGCCAAAGCTGCTGCTCTTCGCCCCTTCCCCGCTGGCAAGCGGCGAGTGAAGGCATCCCAGCGCAGGTGGGGATCGCCGCAGTGGCTGTGGCCCCCGGCGACCCTCAGGTGCTTCACCTGGCTGCCTACGAGCCGGGCGGCCTCTACCGCTCCGCCGACGCCGGGCAGAGCTGGGCGGTGGCCAACACCGGCCTGGAGCAGACCACCGTCTACGGGCTGGCCGTGGCCCCGAACGACGCCAACGTGGTCTACGCTGCGGCGCTGGACGGCGGCTATCGTACCACCAACGGCGGAAAGAGCTGGCAGCGGGCGCCGGGCCTGCCGGAGGTTCCCCTCTACGGAGTGGCAATAAGCTCCGATGGGCAAAGGGTCTGTGCCGGAGGCGAGGGATCGGGCATCTGGTGCAGCGGCGACGGCGGGGAGACGTGGGAAATCGGCAAATCAGCAAGTCGTCAATCGCCGAGTCAGCAAGATACAGTGCTGTGCTTGGCGATAGATCAAGATGGCAGGGGGTATGCCGGCACGGCAGGACAGGGGGTGTGGGTGAGCCATGATGGCCTGGTCTGGCAACCGACGCCGGGCCAACTGGCCTCGGCCCATGTTACCGCCCTGGCAGTAGCCGGGGATGGCCGACCCTACGCTTTGGCGGGAGGCAAGCTCCACACCAGTGACGATCAGGGCGAGACGTGGCGCTCGGCCGGGCCGCTGGACTTCCATGCCCTCTCCTTGGCCATCGAGCCGGGCAGCAAGGGACGCATCTACCTGGGCAGCGGGGGCGCTGGCTTGGCGGTAAGCGAAGATGGAGGCACAACCTGGACGCGGCTCGGCACTGAGTTCCGCCACGCCGACGTGACCTGTCTGGTCGCCAGCCCTGGAGCGTCTGGCACGGCCTACCTGGGCACGCTGCGCAACGGGCTGCATCAAACAGGAGATGGCGGCAAGAGCTGGCGGTTGGTCTCTCCGCAGATAGGGAGGCCAGTGGTCACTGCTCTGGCGCAAGACCCGCGTCACCCGCAGACGCTATACGCCGGCACGGTGGACGGGGTATACAAGACCGCTGATGGTGGCCAGAGCTGGCATCTGGTGACCGAGGCCCTGGGGAAACTCTTTGTCCAGGGGCTGGCAGTGAACCCCGAGGAGCCAGGGGTGGTCTACGCCGGGGCGCACACCGGTCTCTACCTGAGCGCAAACAAAGGTCAGAGTTGGCGCTGGGCCACAGAGGGGTTGGGACGCATCACCATCTTCAACGTGACCATTGACCCCCACGACCACAGCCGGCTCTACGCCGGGAGTTGGGGCAACAACGTGCTCAGGAGCACTGATGGCGGCACGACCTGGGCGCCGATCCACCACGGCTTGGAAACGCTGTCGGCCCATGGTTTTGCCGTGGACCCATCCGATCCGCAACTGCTCTACACGGGCTCGGTGGAGGCAGTGTACAGAAGTAGTGACGGCGGGGAGACGTGGCGAATGAGCAAACTGGGTGATCGGCCGATCACTACGTTTGCTCTGGCCGTGGATCCGCTGCATAGCCAGGTCGTGTACGCGGGGACGACGGAAGGGGTGTACAGGAGCACGGATGGCGGTGAGACGTGGCAGATCAGCGAATTGGCAGATCAGCGAATGACGGTTGCCACATTGGCGATGGATCCAGGGGCGGGTTTGAAACCCGCCCCTACCATCTACGCGGGGACGGAACAGCACGGAGTGTATCGCAGTACGGATGGCGGTGAGAACTGGGAGCAGTGGGGGTTGCCGGGGGTAAGTGTGTATGCCATTCTGCTGGATAGGGCAGGCGGCCTGATCTGGCTGGGGACGGAGAACGGCGTTTTGCAGCGGAAGTTGGATTGAAGACAATTGAGGACAGGCAGATAGAGGAACTCAGGGGAACTCGAAGGAACCGGCAAGCGCCAGGCGGATACCTCTGAACTGCAAGCTCTCGAAGCGGACGTGCCCCCCATGGTAGACCGGCAGGCGGGGGCTGAGCTGCACCTCGATCACGTTGAGGCCCGGCAGCAAGACGCCGGGCGACACGCTCAGCTCGGCCACCGTCCAGACAGAGGCGAAATCGGGTTTGCCCCGCAGGGGGATGGCCGGCGGCTCCAGGGCATGTCCATTGATGCGGATCAGATTGCCGTGCTCCTCGACCTGCATGATCTCCATGCTCAGCCGCCAGGGGCTTGGGCCGGGGTCGTCCACGTAGAACTGGCCCGTCCAGCGGCGGCAGGGGACCTGGCGGCAATGAAGCCGAGCCCAGTGAGGGTAGAAGGTGTCCACGTCCCCCAAGCGGACGGCGACGTCGGGGGACAGAATCTCGACAGCTTTCACAGTGGCCGTCTCGGGAGAGAGGAGCGGGCGGTGAGGGAGCGTGGCGGCCAGTGCTTCATAGGCCGGGCGGGGGCGGTAGTCGTCGTACACAATGCCATAGCCCCGTTTCTCGTCGTCGGCTGGGAGCCCGGCGCTCAGGTGCCAAACGGTCAGCAACTCTAGCCACGGCCACTCCCGCCGGGCCTTCTCGAAGGCGCCGATCAGGTAACTGGCCTGCTGATCCTCGGTGACGCGCAGCCACTGCTGCTCCGGTACGACGGGCTCAATGATCCAGCCCGTTTCGGTGGCCCAGATGGGCGTGTGGGCATCGCCTGCCTCGACCATGATCTGCCGCTGGTCGGCCAGGCGGGCGAAGTTGAGCCCCTCGTGAGCGCCGGACGGATCATCTGGCGAGTAGGCGAAGCCGTAGGGATGGGCGCCCAGGGCATCGAAGTGGCCCTTCGCTCCCGCAGCGTACATCTCCCGCAGGAAGCGGCGGTCATCCAGGGCCCGTTCGTCCACCTCGTTGGTGGGAGCCAGGCCAGCGCTGACCACCTTAGCTGCCGGATCGGCTGTTTTGATTGCCTCGTAGGCTGCCCGCAGCAGGGCGACGTAGGCCGCGGGGTCGGGCCTCCGTCCGGCCCATTCGGCGGCCAAGTTGGGCTCGTTCCAGATGATGTAGGCTGGCACACGCCCTTGGTAGCGCCTGGCCACCCGACCAACGAAGTCGGCATAGGCAGGCAGGTCCACCGGTGGGCCGTCAGGGCCGGGGGAGAGTAGGGGCGGGTTTGAAACCCGCCCCTCCGGCGGGTGGTCCAGGCGCAAGGCCAGATTCAGACCGTAGTATTCGCTGGCCCGCACCAGCCAATCGGAATACTCCCAGAAGAATTCATCGGGTGTCGGCTCGATCTCCCGCCATTCCAGGAGTTGGACGACCCAGGTGAAACCAGCCTCGCGGGCCAGGCGGAGCGCCGTGTCGTCGGCGCGGATGGTGTGAACGCCAGCGGATGGACCGCTGGGAGCAAAACTCCGAGGCCGCGAGGCGGTCACGGGGGCAGCCAGCACCAGCAAGAGTGATAGGGCGAGCCATCGATTTCGTTTCATCGTCCTTCCTCAGAAGAAGTATACAGCAGAAAGCCTCTGCTGTCAACAGGGTTTGCCCCAGGGCATACCTCAAGAATACCTCAAGAATGGAGTGAAAGTGGAGTAATGAAACAACTCGTCATCCTCAGTGGCAAGGGGGGCACCGGCAAGACCACTGTCGCCGCCGCGCTGGCCCACCTGGCTTCCCAGTATCTGTCCATCGTCCTGGCCGACGCCGACGTGGACGCCGCCAACTTGGAGTTGGTGCTCTCGCCGACGCAGGTGGAGGAACATGACTTCACCGGCGGGCAACTGGCGATCATTGATCCCGATCTGTGCACTGCCTGCGGGATATGCGCCGATGTGTGTCGCTTCGAAGCCGTCATCCCCGGCGATGAGGCCTATAGAGTGGACGACATCGCCTGCGAAGGATGCGCCTCCTGCTTCTACCAGTGCCCGGAGGAGGCCATTCGCATGGAGGAGCAGACAGCGGGGCGCTGGTTCCGCTCCGACACCCGCTTCGGGCCACTGTTCCACGCCCACCTCTTCGCCGGACAGGAGAACTCCGGCAAGCTGGTGACACTGGTCAAGCAGCAGGGGCGGTTGCAGGCGATGGACAGCGATGCTGATCTGCTCATCGTGGACGGCCCGCCGGGCATCGGCTGCCCGGTCATCTCTGCCAGCGCCGGGGCAGACCTGGCCCTGCTGGTGGTGGAGCCCACCGTCTCCGGCATTCACGACCTGGAGCGTATCCTGGGCACGACCGACCATTTCGGCGTGCCGGCGCTGGTGTGCATCAACAAGGCTGATCTGAACCAGGCGCGGGCGGATGAGATCGCTGGTTTCTGTGCCGCGCAGGGGATCGAGGTGGTGGGGCAGCTGCCTTTCGACCAGGTAGTCACCAAAGCGATGGTGCAGGGCCAGCCGGTGACCGCTTACAGCGATGGGCCGGTAACGGCAGCGTTGAAAGTGATGTGCAGGCGCATCAGCGAGGTGCTTGAGCTATGACGGAGAGGACGCTACGCGAGCGAGTGCTGTTCAAACTGGCTACAGTCATCGACCCGGAGACGAGGGTGGACGTGCTGCGCATGCGGCTCATCGAAGACCTGGTCGTTGATGAGGATAGCGGCGTCGTGCACTATCGCTTCCACCCCTCGTCGCCGCTGTGCCCTCTGGCCGTGCCCTTGGCCCTGGGTATCCGCCGCGCCGTGGCGGATGTGGATGGGGTAACGGCTCAGGAGATGGAGGTGGTGGGCTACGTCGGGGCCGATGAACTCAACCGCCTATTGCAGGAGACGCGGGAGGGATAGAGCGCAGTAGCAAGGGAAAGTGGCGAGAGAGGAGGTGAGATGAGATGATGTACGTGGATGAAACGCGTTGCACTGGCTGCGGCGAGTGCGTCGAGGTGTGCCCGACGGACGCCATACGCCTGGAGAGCGGCGTGGCAGTCGTTGACCAGGCCGAGTGCACGGAGTGTGAGATCTGCCTGGGAGCCTGCCCCGAGGGGGCCATCCTGAGCGTGAGCGAACCGGTGGCGGAGGAAGCCGGTCTCCCTGCTGTGTATCCGGCGCCGGAGGTGATCCGTATTCGGGTGCCATCGCTGGCAGAGCGTCCAGCGTCCGAAGTGGCCACCGTGCCGTGGCGGGCCAGGGTATTGCCAGTGGTAGGAGCAGCGTTGGCCTACGTGGGCCGCGAGCTTCCGCGCATCGTGCCGGCGGTGCTGGATGCACTGGAGCGGCGGCCAAGCCAGTCTGAAGTGTCTGACCATACCTCCACCGAGCCGATTTCGGCTGGGAGCGGGAGAGGGGGCGGGCGCGGGAGCGGAGGCGGCCGACGGCGCCGACAGCGACGGCGAGGACAGTGAACAACCATGCCCATCTATGAATACCATTGTGGCAATTGCGGAAAGCAAGTGGAAGTATGGCTGCGCTCCAGCGGGGACATGGCGGTCTGCCCGCATTGCGGCACGCCACTGCGAAAGAAGCTGTTTTCCACATCCCACGTGATGAGCGGAGACACGCGCCGCCCAGCGGGAAAAACGTGCTGCGGACGAGAGGAACGATGCTCTACCCCCTCCTGTTCGACAGATAGCGTGTGTCGCAGGGGATGACGGGCCGGAGATAGCGGAGGGGAGAAAAGCGGTCTGATGGAGTCCATTCTAGTGGTGATTTTCGGCTACCTCCTGGGATCGGTTCCCTTTGCCTACCTTGCGGGGTGGCTCGTGCGGGGGATTGATATCCGTGAGTATGGCACGCGCACCGTCGGCGGCTCCAATGTCTGCGAACAGGTCGACCGCTGGCCCGCCGTGG
>CAZPMV010000014.1:0-2757 GCA_964587335.1 uncultured Anaerolineales bacterium | reverse complement strand
CTGCCGCCAGGCGAGGAACGATGGCAGGTACTGAAGCGACGGTGGCTCCTCGACCGCGATATGGAGGATTGGGAAACCGGGATCAGCCGCCGACCCGAGGGGGCAGCGCCGTCCTGGCGGATAGCTGCCAAGCAAGAGGCAGAACGAGGGGAGGTGCAGGGTGAGGATACTCTTCGCCCTCAAGCAGATTGACTACGAGCCCCAGGGCATCTTGCATCTATCCAGTGCGCTCAAAGCGGCGGGGCACGATGTAGCATTGACCGTCGCCTCAGCGGAGGATCCGGTGCAGTTCGCCGTGGAGTTCGCACCGCACGTCGTTGCCTACAGCGTCACCACCGGTTCCCAGGGCTACTACCTGGAGCTGAATCGCCGCATTCGGGAGCGCCTGGAAGCCTTCTCGGCCTTCGGCGGTCCGCACGCCACCTTCTTCCCCGAGATGATCGAGGAGGAGGGAGTGGACGGCGTCTGCCGCGGTGAGGGAGAGGAGGCGCTGCTCGACCTGGTCAGCGCCCTGGAAAGGGGAGAGCCTGTCTCGCCTATCGCCAACTGGTGGATCAAGGCCGACGGCCACGTCCACCGCAATCCGCCGCGACCACTGATCACCGACCTGGATGCGCTGCCGCTGCCCGACCGCAAACTGGTCTACGAGAAAGACCGCTTCTCCCGCCGCAGCCGGCTCAAGCACTTCATCACCGGTCGAGGCTGTCCCTACAACTGCACCTACTGCTTCAACCAGGCCTTCAACGCGCTGTACCGCGGCAAGGGGCGGCTGGTGCGGCGGCGCAGCGTGGATAACGTGCTGGAAGAAGTGCGCTGGGTGAAGGGCGATTACCCCCTCGAATTCGTGGTTTTCCTCGACGATACCTTCATCGTGTCTGTGGACTGGGTGGAAGAGTTCTGCCGCAAGTACCCCCAGGCGGTTGGCCTGCCCTTCTTCTGCAACGTGCGCGCCAACCTGGTCACCCGGGAACTGATGCAGCAGCTCAAGCGGGCTGGCTGCGCGAGTGTGGGCATGGGCGTCGAAACCGCCGACGACCGTCTGCGCAACGAATTGCTGAAACGGCGCATGTCGCGCGAGCAGATCATCCAGGCCTGCCGAACCATTCGTGAAGAAGGGATCAATCTGATCACCACCAACATGCTGGGGTTGCCCACCGGCTCGCTGGAGACCGATTTCGCCACCCTGGAGCTGAATGTCGCCTGCCGGCCTGGCTACGCCAACGCCTTCCTCTACCAGCCCTACCCACGGACGGCGCTGGGGGACTTCACCCAGCAGCAGGGACTGATGGAGGGCAGCTTCGACGACATCAGCTCCTCCGCCTGGGATCGCTCCATCCTGCGCTTCAATAGCCCGCAGGAGAAACGGCAGGTGGAGAACCTGAACAATCTGTTGGCCATCGCCGTGGAGTGGCCCAGGCTACTGCCGCTGGTGCGCTGGCTGATCCGGCTGCCCCGCAATACGCTGTTTTGGCTGGCTTACAAGCTGTGGAAGGGATACGCCGTCAAGAAGCGCATACACCCATATCATGCCCCACTGGCGGAGTACGTGGAGACCATCCGGCGCTTCATGCGCTTCGACTAACAAGATCTTCGTCCTTCGTCGCTGATCCTTCGTCTAGCACAGCACGAGTTGCAGTAACAAGTGGAGAAACCTAGCACAGCATGAAGAAACCGGCTCTTGTGTTCGCTCTATCAGCGCTGTTGCTCCTGGCCGGCTGCCAGCCAGGGGGCACGCCGGAAGCTACGGTCGCTCCCAGCGTATCTGTGAAGACCGCGCCGTCTGCCCCACCTTCGCCCGCGGCATCGCCGACGGCCACAGAACGGCCCTCGCCGACGCCATCACCCGCCAGCGCTACACCGCGACCATCCCCAACTCTGAAGCCAACGTCCCCTCCACCATCACCCACGCCCACCCCTCCGTTGCCGACACCCACGCCGAGAGGTAAAGAGATGACCCTCACCATCGTCTACGACAACAATGAGCACGACCCCCGGCTGAAGACTGAGTGGGGCTTCGCCTGCCTGGTGGAATTCGGAGATCACACGATCCTCTTCGATACCGGCGGCGATGGGTCCACGCTGCTGGGGAACATGGACAAGCTGGGGTTGGATCTGCGCCGTATCGAGGCGGTCGTCCTCTCCCACATCCACGGCGATCACACGGGAGGTCTGGGCGGCCTGCTGGCCATGCACAACGATGTCACCGTCTACGTGCCCCGCTCCTTCCCGGACAGCTTTAAGATGCAGGTGCAAGCAGCGGGCGCCGAGCTTGTGGAAGTGAGCGAGCCCGTGGAGATCGTTCCTGGCGTTTACAGCACGGGCGAGGTGCAGGACGGCATTATCGAGCAGGCGCTGGTGGTGACATCAGCCCAGGGGCTGGTGGTGATCACCGGCTGTGCGCATCCGGGCATCGTGCGCATGGTGGAGCAGGCCCAGGACGTAGCAAAGGATGACATCTACCTGGTACTGGGCGGCTTTCACCTGGGAGGTAAGAGCAAAGCACAGATTAGCCGCATCGTCGCAGACTTTCGTCGCCTGGGCGTGCAGAAGGCAGCCCCCTGTCATTGCAGCGGTGACGAAGCCCGGGAGCTGTTCGCCGAGGAGTACGGCGACGACTACATTCTCAATGGCGTAGGCTGGGAGATGTCCATCCCACAGCAGTGAACCCACAAAAAGCGACTGCGCCGGGGGAGGTCGAATGGCAATGAAACTGACCGTACAACACGTTGACGGACTGCGATTCCTGGTCACAGTAGG
>CAZPMV010000013.1:18106-24342 GCA_964587335.1 uncultured Anaerolineales bacterium | reverse complement strand
GGGCGGTCAACCGTTCTCGGATTGCACTCCCCGCCCAACACCGAAATAGGTGAAGCCAATGGCTTGTAGCCGTTGGGGATCCCAGAGATTCCGCCCATCCATAATCACCGGCTGGCGCATCGATTCGTGGATGAGCTCGAAGTCCAGGTGCCTGAACTCGTTCCACTCCGTCGCCAACACCAAGGCGTCGGCCCCTTCGGCCATCTTGTAGGGGTCCTCATACAGTGTGACGTTGTGCATCATGACTGCTGCCGTCTCCATCGCCGCAGGGTCATAGGCGCGGATGATGGCCCCCTCGTTCTGGAGGAGATGGATGACTTCCAGCGCCGGGGCTTCGCGGGTGTCGTCGGTGTTGGGCTTGAAGGATAGGCCCAGGACACCGATTACTTTGTCACTCAGGCCGCCCAACGCCCGACGCAGCCGCACGACCACCCGCCGCCGCTGGTTGCGGTTGATCTCTATCACCGCCTGGAGCAACTGGGGATGGGTTCCGTGCAACACCGCCATGTGGGCCAGCGCCTTCACGTCTTTGGGGAAGCAACTGCCACCCCAGCCCAACCCGGCGTCCAGAAAATGGCGCCCGATACGCTTGTCGTACCCCATGCCCGTGGAAACCTCTCGCACGTCAGCCCCCAAGTCCTCGCAGATGTTGGCGATCTCGTTGATGAAGGAGATGCGGGTGGCCAAGAAGGCGTTGGATGCATACTTGATCATCTCGGCGGTACGGAGGTCGGTGATCATGATCGGACAACGCAGACTCAGGTAGAGTTGGGCCACATGGTTGGCCGCCTCCCGATCCAGCGAGCCCAGGATCACCCTGTCGGGACTCATGAAATCGCTGATGGCTGAACCCTCGCGCAGAAACTCCGGGTTGGAGACGACAGCGAAGTCGAGGTCGTTGCCTACGCGGCGTTTGGTGATAGTGTCGGCCACCCAGTCGCCGGTGCCCACCGGCACGGTGGACTTGTTGACGATGATGATGGAATGGTTCACCACATCGGCGATGGACTCGGCCACCGCCCGCACGTATCGGAGGTCGGCCTCGCCATCCACGCCGGAGGGGGTGCCCACAGCGACGAAGGCGAACTCGGCATTTGCCAGCGCCTTGGAGTAGTCGGTGGTGAAGGAGAGACGACCTCCCCTAACGTTGCGCTGGACGAGCTCCTCCAATCCCGGCTCGTAGATGGGCATGATGCCTTGCTTGAGTTTCTCGATTTTCTCTTCGTCGATGTCCAGACAGATCACCTGGTGGCCCAGGTCGGCGAAGCATGTTCCTGTCACCAGACCCACGTATCCCGTTCCTATGACACAGATACTGCTCATTCTATTCCTCCGTTTCACGTTCTACGTTTCACGACTCCTCTGAAAAACCTGAAATCGTCAGCGGATTGAGCGGATTTTGTTTCATTATCGTCCGCTTCATCCGCTCAATCCGCTGATGGCTTTTGGCCTTTTTCAGCAGACCTCAGTGTCAGGCCCTCACAAGCCTGGAGAGCATGGAACCAGGAGCGCCAAGCCGCAGCCTAGCAGAGAAATGCCCAGCAGAACGTCCGCCCGAGTAGGGATAGCCATCACGTCCTGCGGCCGCGTGGGATCGAAGGCGCGGGCCTCGGCGGCATCCACGATCTCCTCGCCTCGCCGTAGGGAGCCAGCGACAATGGTGACGAGGAGTTTCTTCAAACTGCCGAGGCGGTCTCGGCGAAAGCCGCCGCGCAATCGCATGGCTGTGAAACTGTCGCCTATGATCTCCTGAATGGTGGGCAGGGTGTTGAAGGCCACGCCCAGGGCGAAGCCCAGACCCTTAAGTCCTACGCCTTCGAAGAGCGCTGACATCTCGGCCACCGAGACCGCACTGGCAAAACCGTTGAAGGCCAGGGCTATGCTCAGCGCCCGCACTGTCATCCACAGCCCCATCCAGAAGCCTAGCCGCGAGAGGTTCAGCCCCCACAGGGTCACGTCCTTCTCGCCGATGAAGAACGGGCTAAGGAGCAAAGTGGAGGCGATAAGCAGCCAGAACTCAGGGCGGCGGACAAGCCGCAGACTGCCGGCACAGAAGAAGGCACAGAAGGCCACCACCAGGCCCAGAACGAGAAGCCCCCTGGCCCCCGGCGCGAGGATAGCCGTGACCACAGCCCACATCAGGAAGCTCAGATATCCCCACACGCCGAAGAAGCTCACCCCCGGTTCTTTCGCATACTCCCTTCTCATCTGCACTTCCGCACCCCTGCACCCCTGCTCCCTGCTCGCCCTCCCGCTTCCCGGCTTCCCTAGCGCGCCAGCCTGCTGCGCACAGCCCGGCCCAACTCCCAAGCCAGCAAACCGGCCACACCGCCCACCGCGATGCGGATGAGCAGGAACGCTCCGATGATGACGAAGGCCAGACCGACGTCAATGCCCAGCACCTGCGCTCCCTTCTTGAGCATCCCCACGTACACTTCGTAGATGCCCTTGCCCAGGAAGACGTAGGAGCCGAAGAACTTGTGGAAGAAGGTCCAGAGCAGCGCCAGAGCGCCGGCCAGGGCGAAGCCCCAGCGTTGGGGCTTCCTGACCAGCAGCAGCCCCAGTTCCACCAGCGAACACTCGATGATGATGGCCAGCATGGGAGAGAGCTTCACGCCGCCCACGCTCAGTGCCTTCAGGATGGCCGTAACCACGCCAATCATCAGCACCGAGCCCGCTTTGGGCACGAAGAGTCGCCCCATGAGGGCCACGATCATACCCACGGCGGTCATGATGGTACCTGCGCCGATCAAGGGCGTGACCACAGGCGGGAAGATGACGTGCAAATACGAACCCAGGTAGATCTCCAGGGCGCCCCAGATGGCGCCGAAGATGGCGATGTAAACCAAGTCGCGTATCTTGAATCTCATGGGTCTTCTCTCCAAATTGGGTACTAGATATTGGGTATTGGGTATTGGATATTGGTGATCAGGCACCGCCAGTTGGAAGATCCCTGATCACGGATCACTGATCCCTCAATACCACTGAGTTGAGGTCGTAGCATAGGGCCTTGTGCCCGTTTCTTGCCGCCCCAAGACGCTCACAAGGGGCTAGACTACGCTTAACTTGATGACATTGACTGATCCCTCAATGTCAGTAAGTTAAGCTGTAACATAGGGCCTTGTGCCCGTTTCTGCTGCCCCAAGACGCCCACAAGGAGGCTAAACTACGCTTAACTTGATGCCATTGACTGATCCCTGACAACCGAGATGCGTAGGTGTATTCTCATCAAGCAACTCTGGCCACCTGGGGACGGTGATAGGCAGGCGCGGCGCGCCGTCGGCGACGATGCGGCCATCGCCCAAGACGACGACGCGCCGCGCATAGCGACAGATGAGCTTGTAGTCGTGGGTGATGAGCAGAATGGCAATCCCTTGCTCGTTGAGCTGGCTCAGGAAGTCCATGAAGCCGCTCAGATGTCTCCAGTCTTGCCCCATGGTGGGCTCGTCGAGGATGAGCAATTCTGGTCTCAGAGAGAGGGTGGCGGCCAAAGCCGTGCGCTGCTGCTGACCGCTGCTAAGAGCGTACGGACGGCGGGCGCGCAGACCCTGCAAGTCGGTGGCCTCCAGAACCTCGTCCAGCAATGCAGTGGAAACATGGCCAAAGTTGCGCGGGCCGAAGGCCACTTCTTCCTCCACGCTATCGCAGAAGAGCTGGCTGAGGGGATTCTGGAGCAGCAATCCCACGCGGCGGCCCGGCTGCGGCGTCTCTGTGGCGCCGTTCCACAGCACCTGTCCTCGCCGGGGCTTAAGCAGCCCCGCCAGCACCTTGGCCACCGTGGTCTTGCCCGCTCCATTGTCACCCACCAGAGCCACGAACTCGCCGCGGTGGATGCTCAGATCCAGTCCCTTCAGCACGGCGTGCCGACCGTAACCCGCCTCGATGCCTCTCAACTCCACCAGCGGCTGCTGCTCATCGTACTGGAGACGTGAGGTGAGACTGCCAGGCAGCAGCGCGGACCAGTCGTCCCGGAGCAGGC
The DNA here is from genome assembly GCA_964587335.1 of uncultured Anaerolineales bacterium. GTDB lineage: Bacteria > Chloroflexota > Anaerolineae > UBA3071 > UBA3071 > UBA3071. Next base: position 20,363 of record CAZPMV010000013.1, on the reverse strand, counting down.
GCCAGGGGTAGCGAATGCCCATCTGGGCCATAAGCTCCTTCTGGCTGAGGATGCGCTGCGGGGCGCCATCAGCGACGAAACGTCCGTTGTCCATCACCAGCAAACGGTCGGCCATCTGGCCCAGATCGTTCAACCGATGTTCGATGACCAACACCGTCAGGCCGTGCTCGCGGTGCAAGCGTTCCAGCGTCTCCAGGACACCCCTCGTGCCCTTCAGGTCCAGGTTCGAGGTCGGTTCGTCCAGGACGAGGATACGGGGGCGCATGGCCAGGACAGAGGCAATGGCCACCCGCTGCTGCTCGCCTGTGGAGAGGGTGTTCACGGTCCGCTGGCGCAGATGCTCGATGCCCGTCGCCGTCAACGCGAAACGGCAGCGCTCGGTCACCTCAGCAGGCGACAGCCTCAGGTTGCGCGGGCCAAAGGCCACCTCCTCCTGCACCGTGAGGCAGAAGAGCTGCGTGGCCGGGTTCTGAAAGACCAGCCCCACGTGGGTCGCCAGTTGGGGGATGGAATGCTCGCTGGTCAGCAATCCGTCCACACGCACTGAGCCAGACATCCGCACCGTTTCCGCTGTCGAGGAATGGGGGATCAGGCCGGCCAGACAGCGGGCCAGCGTGCTCTTGCCGCAGCCGGAGGGCCCGGTGAGCAGCACGAACTCGCCCGGCTGCACGCGGAAGGAAACCCCTTGCAGCGCCGGTCGCTGGCCATAGCGCACGGTCAGGTTCGTGACGTCAATCATCGGGCCAGAACTCCCGGACGATGTGGCCAGGCAGTATCTCTCGGTTATGCTCGGTGACGGTATAGATGCTGAAATCAGCTCTGCTCAGGCGGCGGCGCAGTGCAGGCAAGAGCGCAGGCCGCACGACGATCAGTACGTGCCCTGGCCCCTGGAGCGGCAGTCTGTCCAGGATAGGGGCGAAGCCCTGACCCCGTTCCAGCTCCAGGGGGCCGATCTCGTCCACGAGCAGCAGACCGTCCGTGGCGTGGCACGCTCGTTCGAGCACTTCGATAGCCCGCGCCAGGCCAGCAGCATCAAAAACATACGGGCCTATGCGGGGGCCGTCCAGCCCCTGCTCCGTGTGGGCCAGGAGCCAGCGCTGGCCGCTGCCCGCGTCCAGCGCCTCGAAACCCACCTTCGCGCTGTTCTCATCATAACAATGCAGAGCAGGGCTCAGCACCCCCTGGATGTCATGTCCCCGGGCGCGGGCCAACTCCGCTACCGCCTGGCAGACGGAGGTCTTGCCGACCTGTCTTGTCCCTGTCAGCAGCACGTTCATCGTCAATGTCAATCCCTTGCCCGAAACTGCGACCCAGCGCATGATACCATACCCTCCTGCCGCCTGCAAGTAGGGGCAGGTCTTGAACCTGCCCGCCTTGCATCCGCCCAAGGGCGACCGCAGGCCCATCCAAGGGCGACCGCAAGGGTCGCCCCTACGCGTTCGCCATCTGGAAAGAGGTATGGTATAATGACTCCAATCTTGCTTGAGGAGAAGAAAACATGGACCCTGTCGCTTTCCGCATTGGGCCGCTGGCCGTTCACTGGTACGGCCTGTTGATCGTCACAGGAGCAGTTCTGGCTGCCGTGGTCGCCACCTTCGAGGCCAAACGGCGAGGCGAGGATCCAGAGCACGTTTGGAACGTTCTCACCTATTGTCTCATCCTGGGGATCATCGGGGCGCGTCTGTATCACGTCTTTTCCTCTCCCGAAGGTGGCTTCGTCGGCTGGGACTACTACAAGGCGCATCCCATCGAGATCATCGCCTTCTGGCGCGGCGGCTTCCGCGGCCTGGGCATCTACGGCGCGGTGGCCGGCGGCATCGTGGCTGTCGTGCTCTACTGCCGCTTTGCCAAGCTGAACCTACTGCGCTGGCTGGACATTCCCACGCCGGGGCTGCTGCTGGCGCAGGCCATCGGTCGCCTGGGCAACTTCATCAACCAAGAGCTATACGGCCAGCCGACCACGCTGCCCTGGGGCGTGCCCATTGACTGCCTCCATCGCTACGGCGCGTTCACCTGCGACAAGCTGTCCGAGGCCACCCGGTTCCACCCCACCTACTTCTACGAGGCGCTGTGGAACATCATCGGCTTCGGGCTGATGCTCTGGCTGGGCCGCAAGTTCTCGCGCAAGCTGCGCGATGGCGACATCTTCTTCGCTTACCTCATCTGGTACCCACTGGGACGCTTCTGGGTGGAGTTCTTCCGCCCCGATGCCTGGATGGTGGGAGGAACCAAGCTGGCCACAGCGCAGCTCATCGCC
>CAZPMV010000013.1:0-18006 GCA_964587335.1 uncultured Anaerolineales bacterium | reverse complement strand
GGATGAGGATGAGGGATTGGACATAGCAGAAACCGTGGTGGAGGAAGGGGTAGAAACGGAGGAGGAAGCGCCCGGCGGCGAGGACTGAATGATAGGCTCAAGGCCATGGCTGAAAGAGGAGTATCGAGCGTAGTATGTGCGCGTGCTAACGCCGGCGGCGTGAGGGGCCATGGCCTTTCATCCCGCTGGCGTTCTGATTGTCCACCATGGAGGGCAAGAATGGCCGAGACATTCGCTCTCACCAACCCCCTGGTGAGTTTCCTGGATAAGCCTCGCCAACAGTTCACCCGCGAGGATTTCCTCAGGGTGATCACAGAGAAGGAAATCGAACGCATCATCTTTCACTACACCGGACTCGATGGCAAGCTCAAGGAGTTGAGGCTGCCCGTGGCCAGCCGGCGCCAGGCCGAAAGGATCCTGGCCAAAGGCGAGCGCGTGGATGGCTCGTCTCTCTTCAAAGGGCTCGTGGACACGTCATTGTCCGATCTGTACGTCGTGCCCGTCTACAAGACGGCCTTCTTCAATCCCTTTGGCCAAGCGAGCCTGGACTTCATCTGCCGTTATCTGACGCCTACAGGCGATCGCGCGCCCTTCGCACCGGATAACATCCTTCACCGGGCGCACACCCTTTTTCAGGACCGAACAGGGCTTGAGCTTTATGCTATGGGAGAGCTGGAGTTCTTCCTGGCCTCTGATCCACAGGCGAGGATCTACCGTGCGCAGAAGCAGCGGGGCTACCACGCATCCTCGCCGTTCATGAAGAGCGGCGCTATCCTGGACGAAATGGTTCGCCACCTCACCCAGATCACTGGCGCGGTGAAATACGCCCACAGCGAGGTGGGATTTGTAGACAGCATTCGCAGCGATATCGAGGAGATCAGGGGAAAGCGAGCCGAGCAGTTGGAGATCGAATTCGTGCCCACGCCTGTCGAAGACACAGGAGACAACCTGGTGCTGGGAAGGTGGGTGATCAGAAACGTCGCCTACAGGCACGGATGCGTGGCCACTTTCGCTCCCAAGATCGAAGAAGGGATCGCAGGCAACGGGCTCCACATCCACGCCAAGCTAATGCGAGACGGGCAGAACATCATGGTTGGTCCCGATGGAGAGCTCTCCGAGAAGGCCAGGCAGCTCATCGGCGGCCTGTGCCACTACGCCGAGACTCTCACTTCCTTTGGCAACCCCGTGTCTGCGGCCTACTTGAGGCTTGTGCCCGATCAGGAAGCTCCGACCCGCATCTGCTGGAGCGACCTGAATCGCACGGCCATGATCCGTGTACCTCTGGGGTGGGCCAATGCATCCGACCTCATAAGCAAGCTGAATCCTCAACAGAAGAAGCTCTTCCATGACCCTGAAGGCCGGCAGACGGTGGAACTGCGCAGCCCCGACGGCAGCGCTATCGTCCACCTTCTTCTGGCGGGCATGACCATGGCCGCCGAGTGGGGTCTCACACAGCCCGAATCGCTACGGCTAACTGACAGCCTCTATGTCTCCGGCAGCATCTTTGAGGACCCAGATCTCCTGGCCAAGCTTCCCTCTCTCCCCGGCAGTTGCGTCGGATCGGCGCGGAAACTCAAGGAGAAGCGAGAGTACTACGAAAGGGATAGCGTTTTCCCTCCCAGCGTGATCAGCTACGTCATCAGGCTTCTGGAAGAAGAGGACGACGAGAACATGAACGAGCGGCTCGCCGACCTCCCCGCAGACGACCGGCTGCACGAGACCCGCAAGATCATGCACAAAGATCTGCACAGGCATTGATGCGCAATCAGGCGCAACCAGGTGCAACGCACTTCCCAAGTGCGTTGCACCTGAGTCCAAAGGAGCAAACATCATGAGTAAACCACACCTGCGTAGCATCATCGTGCTGGGTCTGCTGTTCGTCCTGACGGGCAGCGTTTATTCAGAGGCAGCGACACCGCCGGCCCCGGAGGCTCCAGGCGAGCCCGCCGCTGCGCCTTCCGATGGGCTCATCATCGTGGAAGGCGTAACCAAGACCCTGTCCCTGCCTGCCGCCGCCGTTGCGTCATCTGACTTCCTTCCTGCCAACATGAGCGAAGACTTCGAGGGTGCGTGGCCTGCCGCCGGATGGGCGCTCTATGATCTGGGCACTAACGACGGCGGCGAATACCTCTGGGGCAAGCGGGATTGCCACCCGCGTACTGGCGATTCTGCCGGTTGGTCTGTGGGCGGCGGCGCGCAAGGTGACGCGCTGGCCTGCGCTGCCCATTACCCCAACAATGTTCAGACTTGGGCCATATATGGCCCATTCAACCTGCGCGACGCCACGAGCGCCGGCCTGACCTTTCACATGTGGGGCAAGGTCGCACCTTCCAACGCGCAATGGCCTGATGCTCTGTACGTGGGCAGTTCGATGGACGGTACGAGTTTTCTGTTCAACGCATACCTCGGCGACATCACGGGCGGCAACGAAGGAAACGACTACCACCGGCAGACACTCGACTTGAGTGACCTCTTGGGCGAATACGAAGTCTGGGTCGCGTTCATGTTCCTAAGCGACGGCAGCGGCACCGACATCGGAATCACCGTTGACGGTGTGAGCCTGGCCAGTTCCACCCCGCCGCCATCTTTCAACCTGGGCTGGACCTCAGCCGAATCGGACAAGAGCAATGGCGTGGCCTGGGGGGACTACGATAATGATGGCGACCTTGACCTCGCCGTGGGCAACGGCGGTTTCTGGGGCGGTCAACCCAACCAGTTGTATCGCAATGACGGCGGGGTCTTGACCCCCAATGCAGTCTGGACCTCAACCGAAGCGGAACCCACCGAAAGTGTCGTATGGGGGGACTACGATGGCGATGGCGACCTTGACCTCGCCGTTGGGAATGGATGTGTCATCGACGATGCTTGCTATCCCAATAGGCTGTACCGCAACGATGGAGGGACACTGACTACCAGCTCAGTCTGGGCTTCGACTGAACTGGACGATACCTCACACTTGGCGTGGGGCGACTACGACGGCGACAGCGACCTCGATCTCGCCGCGGGCAATCGCTGGCAGCAGCCCACCCGACTGTACCGCAACGACGGAGGAACGCTGACCAGCAGCGCAGTCTGGTCCTCGACTGAACTAAACTATGCCCAGAGCGTGGCCTGGGGAGACTACGACGGTGACGGCGATCTCGACCTGGCTGTGGGCAATTTCAATCTCGAACCCAACCGGCTGTATCGCAACGACGGCGGAACATTGACCTCCGGTGCGGTCTGGGAGACGAGCGAACGGGACCTGACCTACAGTGTGGCCTGGGGAGACTATGACGGCGACGGCGATCTCGACCTGGCTGTGGGCAACGGGAGCAGCGCTGGCTTCTACTTGAATGGGATACCCAATCGGCTGTACCGCAACGATGGCGGGACGTTGACCACCAGCGCCGTCTGGTCTTCCACCGAAGCGGATTGGACCAATAGCATAGCCTGGGGGGACTACGATGGCGACGGCGACCTTGACCTGGCCGTTGGCAACAGTGATTCCGCGCGGCTGTATCGCAACGACGGTCAGGAGTTGACCGCCAGCGCGGTCTGGTCGTCCACCGAAGGGGATTGGACCAGTAGCATAGCCTGGGGGGACCACGACGGTGACGGCGACCTCGATCTCGCCGTCGGGAATTGGGAACAGCCCAACCGGGTGTATCATAACGATGGAGGCGCCTTGACCACTCGCTCGGTCTGGGTTTCGACCGAAGCGGATGACACCCTCAGTGTGGCCTGGGGGGATTCTGACAGCGCTGGCGACCTCGACCTCGCCACTGGCAACCGCGGTCCCAACCGGCTGTATAGCAACGATGACGGGGCGCTAGCTACCGACGCTACCTGGCTCTCGACGGAACGCAATTGGGGCCATAGTGTGGCCTGGGGCGATTACGATGGCGATGGAGACCTCGACCTGGCGGTGGGGAATGCTGGCTTCGTCGAAGGCGATCCCAACCGGCTGTATCGCAACGACGGAGGGACGCTGACCACCGGTGCAGTCTGGTCCTCCAATGAAGTGGATTGGACCAATAGCATAGCCTGGGGCGATTACGATGGTGACGGCGATCTCGACCTGGCAGTGGGCAATGCTGGACATGCCGCAGGGGTTCCCAATCGACTGCATCGCAACGATGGCGGAGCGCTGACCACCAGCGCAATTTGGAACTCAACAGAAACGGACCACACCAGCAGCGTGGCCTGGGGGGACTACGACAACGACGGCGACCTCGATCTCGCCGTGGGCAACGGTAGCTGGCACGGTCCTCAACCCAATCGGCTCTACCGCAACGACGGAGGGATGCTGACCCAGGCCGCGGTCTGGTCCTCAGATGAAGTGGACGATACCCGAAGCGTAGCCTGGGGCGACTACGATGGCGATGGTGACCTCGACCTCGCCGCTGGCAACCGCGGTACCAACCGGTTGTATCGGAACGACGACGGGGTGCTGACCACCAGAGCGGTCTGGGCTTCGAACGAAGCAGATGGTACCAACAGCGTGATGTGGGCGGACTACGACGGTGACGGAGACCTTGACCTCGCCGTCGGTAACTTCTGGAACCAGCCCAACCGGCTGTACCGCAACGACGGGGGCACGCTGACCGCCAATGCGATCTGGTCTTCGGGCGAAGCGGAACACACCACCAGCGTGGCCTGGGGGGACTACGATGGCGACGGCGATCTCGATCTGGCCGTGGGCAACGAGATAGATCAACTGCAGGTCGGAAGTAGACCCAATCGGCGGCTGTACCGCAACAGGAGGGACAACTTCACCAGCCTGGCAAGCATACCGGTCATCGCCCTGGCCCACCCTAGCATGACGGATAGCGCTGATTTCTACTCGACGCCCCAAGTCTGGGCGGATCCCACTATCCCCATCGCCTATACCCTGTTCCACCGCGAGAGCGACCCAGTGCTGGAGGTGCAGGGCTACTACTCCCTCAACGGCGGCGGGCAATGGCTTCCCGCAGTTCCCACCGCTGACACCATCACCACCGATCTGGCAACCGAGCCGTACCCGAACACCACCGCTGCCAATAGTCACGTCTACCATTGGGACATCCACGCCAGCGGGGTGATGGGCCAGTACGGTAACGTCCTCTTTCGCCTGGTCGCCGTTCCAGCCATAACACACAAGCCTAACCGTGTGCCGGGGCCTTATCAGTACGGATCGCACGGCGCCAGCACCTTCCCCTTCCGCCTGCGCGGCAGCCAGGTGCGGGTGATGAGCAGCACGCAGCCCGTCGCAGATGCGCTGGTCTATCGCCTACCTGCCGGGCAGACCGGCGAGGGCGATCCCTACGCCAACGCCACCGGCGTGCCCTTCCGCACCAATGGTTCGGGGTATCTGCAAGGGCACGGGGAGATCAACGTAGGCGACCAACTGCTGGCGTTGGTTCCTATCAGCCAGACTGAGAGCCACACCCTCTACTACACCAACGGCGCGCCCACTCCTGTTGGCCTGGGTGCTCACACCGTCACCACTCTCGGCGAACAGGTGCTCACCGTCTCTGCCGACCACCCGTTGTACCTGTTCAACCTCGACGTCTCCCTGGAATGGGACGCTCACAACGATACCGCCTTTATGGAGAAACTCCAGTTCAATCTACAGCGCGCCGCAGAACATTTCTACGACTTCAGCGACGGGCAAGCCACGCTGGGCGAGATCTACATCTTCCACGATGCCGAGAACTGGCAGACGGCGCACTTGCGAGTCTACGCCAACAACCGCTTGCGCCCCAACGCCACCTTGGGAGGCGTCATTAGCAACACCATCACCGACACCTTGGTGCCCGCGATCACCTACGAGGTGGGCCAAATCCGCATGCCCGCCGTCTGGAATCGCTACGGCGACCCCAGCGGCGGCGCTATCGGCGAGGATTGGCCCCGCACACTGGCCCACGAGTTCGGGCACTACTACCTCTTCCTCGATGACCACTACCTGGGGCTGGACGAAGACGGTCAGGTGATCAACATAGATACCTGCACCGACACGGTCATGACTGACCCCTACCGCTACAGCGAATACCGCGATCAGGCCAACTGGCTCCCCGCTTGCGCCGACACGCTGGCTAACCACCTGACCGGGCGGTCCGATTGGAGCACGATCTCCGTCTTCTACCCAGAACTAACCGGCCCTGACGTACGCGGCAGCAACGACGGCCCCATCCTCGTGCCCTTCGCCTTCAGCGAGATCACCTTCTTCGATCCGCTCACGCCCACGCAAGCCATCGCCGACCCCACCTTCTACTTTCTGACCGAAGGCGGGCAACGCTACCAGCCCACTGAGGGCTCTCGCGGCTTCCTGCTCAAAGAGGACACCTGGCTTCTGGACGTCGGTGAACCGCTCATTGACCACATCCTGGCGCGAGGAGCCAGGCCCGGCGACCGCCTCTGCCTGATCGACGCGGCCGCCAGTCGCTTCGGATGCGAGACCATCCAGCCAGGCGATGACCAGATGATCCTACACTCCTTCCCCGACTGGCAGCCGGAGATCATCGTCTCGCCCGTGGCCACCAACACCATCACTGTTACCGTCCACACGGCGCCATCTCTGCCGCTGCAAGGCCGGATATTCTCCACCGATGCTCCGGCGACGGAGGTATTCGCCTTCACCGAGACGGAGAGCGGGACGTATGTTGCCAGAATGTCCACCGACATCGCAGACGCCGTGTTACTGGAAGGATTCGTCCAGATATGGGTGGACGAAGCCGCACCTCGCCGGGAGATGATCACCGACTACTCCATCGGGGCCTCACCGGGAGCGGTGCGCGGACGTGGTGGAGCGGTGCGTGGGCGTGGAGGGGCCGTGCGCGGACGCGGTGGAGCGGTGCGCGGGCGTGGTGGAGCGGTGCGTGGACGCGGTGCGCCCATCCTCTCCGGCGACGGACAGGTAACCATCTACACGCCGGATCCCACCATCCCGGACGGCGAGTTCTTGACCATCCAGGCTGCGACGGGGGCGCCGGAGTTGCCTCCAGGGCAGGCGCAGATCGGGCAAGCCTATCGCATTGCGGCGACCGCAGGCATCACCAATCTCAACGAGTCCTCCATCAGCTTCCAGTACATAGGCCAAGCGGTGCCTGCAGGCATGGAGGAAGACATCACCATCTACTACTGGGGCGAGGACGAAGCCAGTTGGCATGCCTTACCCACGATGCTCAACACGCTGGACAACTTCGCCTCGGCGCGGGTGCAGGGCACAGGATTGTACGCTCTGCTGACCGCCTTCAGAGTGCCCCTGTACGCTCAGGGCTGGAACCTGTTCTCTTATCCCCTGCGAATCTCGCAGCCGGTCAGCGAAGCACTGGTTTCCATCAGTGGCTACTACACCACCGTGTATGGTTACGAGGCCACCGACAGCACCGACCCCTGGAAGGTCTACGACGTGACCGTGCCGGATTACGTCAACGACCTGGCCATGTTGCAGTTTGGCCACGGGTATTGGGTCAGCGTCTCGCAAGCGATCACCATGTACTTTGGGACGACAGGTGAGGGAGAAGCGTTATCCTCGGCCAGTCTGCCGCCACACGTGCCAGCGACTTACTACGGGGAAGTCCTGGGAGGAGCAGCGGGTGAAATCGTGACGGCGTGGGTGGGCGACAGTCTGTGTGGGCAAGCGCAGACGTTGGAAGTGGATGGCCGGGTGGTCTATGCCCTCAACGTGATGGCCGAGGCAGGCGGGCCACCTGGCTGTGGCGCGCCAGGCCGCCAGGTGACCTTCCGAGTGAGTTCACAGGTGATGGCCCCCACGGTAGCCTGGGACCACAGCAGGCTGAGGGAAGTGGTGTTGTCAGAGTCGTTCAGTGTGTATTTGCCCCTGTCGCTAGAGAGAGATTGACAGAGAAGATGACCGAGAAGCGCATCTTTGTCGCACGTCAGCGCGAGTTGAGGCAACTCAACGCCTTTCTCGAGCGCGCTCTGGCCGGCCAGGGACAGATCTGTTTCGTGACCGGAGAGGCTGGCAGCGGCAAGACCACACTGGCGATCGAGTTCGCCCGTCGGGCTCAGGAGCGACACGATGATCTGATCGTAGCCATCGGACAGAGCGACGCCCAGACTGGTATGGGTGACCCCTACCTGCCCTTCCGTGAGGTGCTGAGCCAACTCACCGGGGACGTGGACACCGAGTTGGCCCGGGAGGTGATCACCGAGGAGAATGCCAGTCGCCTGCGGACACTCTTGCACCTCTCAGGTCAAGCATTGGTGGAAGTCGGGCCGGATCTGATCGGCGTCTTCATACCAGGGGCAGGGTTAGCCATGCGGGTAGGCGCCTTCGTGGCCGAAAAGGCCGGCTGGTTGGGAAAGCTGGAACAACTGACGAGACGCCAGCGAGAGAGTGAGAGGCCTGGCGAAGCCGGTATCGAGCAAAGCCACATTTTCGAGCAGTACACCAATGTACTGAGATCGTTGGCTGCGCAAAGACCGTTGCTGCTGGTGCTGGACGATCTGCAATGGGCCGACACGGCGTCCATTGGGCTGTTGTTCCGCCTGGGACGGCGTGTGGGGGCGAGTCGCATCCTGGTTGTGGGTACCTACCGGCCCGAGGAGGTGGCCCTGGGCCGTGCCGGCGAGCGCCACCCACTGGCCAAGGTGCTGGCCGAGTTCAAGCGCTACTTCGGAGACATCTGCATAGACCTGGAGCAAGCCAAAGAGGCCGAAGGACGGCAGTTTGTGGACAGTCTGGTGGACACGGAGCCCAACCGGTTGAGCGAAGGATTCAGGCAGGCGCTCTATCAGCACACCGGCGCACACCCGCTGTTCACCGTTGAGCTGCTGCGGGATATGCAGGCGCGAGGGGATGTCATCCAGAATGAGCAAGGGTGCTGGGTTGAGGGACCCACACTGAACTGGGCCGTGTTGCCGATGCGGGTGGAAGGCGTCATTGAGGAACGTTTCGGACGTCTGGAGGAGAAACTGCGCGAGACCCTGAACGTGGCCAGCGTGGAGGGCATGGAGTTCTTTGCCGAGGTGGTCGCCCGAGTGCAGGATGTGGAGGCGCGCCACCTGGTCCGCCGCTTGAGCGGCGAACTGGAGAAACAGCATCGCTTGGTATTCGCTCTGGGCAGCCAGCGAGTGGGGGCGAATCGCTTGTCCCGCTACAGCTTTCGACACAACCTGTTCCAGAACTACCTCTACGCTGCCCTGGACGAGGTGGAACGGGCCTATCTGCATGAGGATGTGGGGCACACGCTGGAAGAGCTCTACGGTGACCGATCAGATGAGATCGCCGTGCAGTTGGCCCGCCACTTCGTGGCCGCCGATATTCCAGAGAAAGCCCGGTACTACCTACGGCGGGCTGGCGAACAGGCTGCTGTCCAGTTCGCCAACGACGAAGCGAAGAACTACTTCAGCCGCACGCTCGATCTGACGCCGGAAGATGAGCAGGCCGAACGGTATGCGCTCCTGTTGGCCCGCGAGAGGATCTACGATCTGCAGGGCGCTCGTGAGGCTCAGCTTCGGGACCTGACCGTTCTGGAAGCGCTGGCCCAAGCCCTGGACGACAACCGCAAACAGACCGAAGTGGCGCTGGCCCAGGCCCGCTATGCCGAGGCGACCAGCGACTACTCAACGGCCATTGCCGCAGCCCGGGCAGCCATTGGCCTCGCTCAGGCAGCACAGGAAAAGCGCAGCGAGGCGGTGGGCCATCTGCAGCAGGGACGGGCGCTCTGGCACCAAGGGGACTACCAGGCGGCTCGAATCCAGCTCGAGCAAGCCCTGACCCTGGCTCGATCCGCCCGGTCGCGCTCTGTGGAAGCAGATTGCCTGAGCAATCTCGGCATTGCCTCCTGGTACCAGGGTGACTACGCAGAGGGCAAGGCATACTTCGAGCAGGCTCTGCCTATCAAACAGGAGATTGAAGACCGACAGGCCGAGGGGCATGTGTTCAATAACCTTGCAGGGGTTGCCTACGAGCAAGGCAAACATGCTGAGGCCATCGCCTACCAGGAGCAATCCCAGCGCATCTATCGGCAGGTCGGCGACCGGCGAGGGGAGGGCATGGCGCTCTGCAACATCGGTGTTTTCCTCGCCGAGCAGGGCGAATACACGGCGGCCAAGGTCCGTCAGGAGCAGGCCCTGGGCATCTATCGCGACATTGAGGACAGGGAAGGCGAGGTCGCGGCGCTCATCAACCTCGGCATTGTATCCCTCTATCAGGGAGATTACGCTGGGGGCAAGGTTCACCAGGAACACTCACTGCGAATCAGCCGCGAGACAGGCGACCGCAGAGGTGAGGTCGAGGCGCTGGTCTATCTGAGCCTGCTTTGCCACCACCTGGGTGACAATGAGGCTGCTCGACAATACAGCCAAGAGGCGCTGTCCATCGCACAGGACATCGGCGACCGGCGCAACCAAAGTCACGCCCTGACCCACCTGGGGCACGCCCTGGCGGGCCTAGGCCGTCCAGTCGAGGCTGGCGCCGCCTACCGGCAAGCCCTGGCCCTGCGGCGCGAGTCAGGCGAGCGCCACCGGGCCATGGAGACTCTGGCTGGCCTGGCCCGCGTCTCTCTGGCCCAAGGAGACCTACCCCAAGCGCTCTCGCAAGTTGAGGAGATTCTGAGCTTCTTGGAGACCGGCACGCTGGACGGCACAGATGAGCCTTTTCAGGTATACCTGACCTGCTATCGTGTTCTGCGCGCCAACCAGGACGGCCGCGCCGCGCCCATCCTGACCACCGCCTATCGCTTGCTGCAGGAGCGGGCCACCAGAATCAGCGCCGCGGACATGCGACGCCTCTTCTTGGAGAACGTGGCCGCACATCGAGAGCTTGTCCGAGAGGCGGAGGGCTAGACATCCAATGTCATTGAGTCAAGGTTGTAGCATAGGGCCTTGTGCCCGTTTTTGCTGCCCAAAGGCACCCACAAGAGACTAAACTACGCTTAACCAAATGACCTTGACTAGACATCAGGTTCGTAAAGGTTCCAACCTTGGGCGGCTATTGGTCGCGAATAAGTGCACATCGGCTGACGTTTAGAGATTGATTAGGAAGAGAGCAATGGTGGCGGCATCGCTGGTCACGTGGCAGCAATGCACGGAAGCACAGTTGGTTGCCCGCAGCCAGCAAGGGAATAAGGACGCATTCGGCGAACTGGTCCGCCGCTATCAGCGGCTGGTGGTCGGCATTACCTATCGCATGAGCGGCGACGCCATGCTGGCCGAAGACGCGTCGCAGGACGCTTTCCTGCGGGCCTGGCAGCGCTTGGACCGTTTCGAATACCGCGGCGCGGGCAGCTTCCGGGCCTGGCTTTGCCGCATCGCCACCAACATCACCGTTGACCGGCTGCGCAAGGTCCGTCCCACGGTACAACTGGAGGCACTGCCATTGCCCGGCGGTGTGCGTCCCGACGAAGCGCATCTGCGCAGCGAGGAAACGCAGGCGGTGCGGGCGGCAGTGCTCCGTCTGCCAGCGGCCAGCCGGGCGGCGCTCATTCTGAGGGAATACGAAGGGCTAAGCTATCGTGAGATCGCTGAAGCGTTGAGCATTCCCATAGGCACGGTTATGTCGAGGTTGAACTACGCCCGGAGGAAGCTCCGCCAGGAGTTGGCAGGTCCGCTAGCGCTGGAGCAAGAGGTAAGATGAACGCGCAACATCCCACAGCGATCAGGTTGGCAGCATATGCCGAGGGCGAGCTTAATCGCAGCGAGGCTAACCAGGTCAAGCTCCATGTACATCGCTGTCCGCGGTGCCGGGCAGAGCTGGCGGAGATGCAGGCGCTCTCGGCAAGGCTGCAAGAATTCGCTTTGCCCGAGAGATTGGGGCAAGACCTCTGGGAGCAAGTGGAGCAGCGGTTGCCAGAGCAGCGAGCGGTGCCACAGCCATCCCCGGGTGGCTTCTTGCGCTGGCTTCCGCCCATCGGCCTGGTCGCCTCCAACGCCATGCTGCAGGCGGTGCTGATCGTAGCCCTGGGCCTCTGGGCGCTGAGCAACCTGGGGCTGTTCGATTGGCCGTCGCTTATGCTGAACTGGTTGCCCACCGTAGTGGCGACCGGCCGGTCGCCACTAGCCAGCCTGTCGATTGAGGAAGCCATCAGCCATCTGCTCTCTTGGCTGGTGGCAGCACCGCTGGGGCCAGGCTTCGATAGCCTGGCTCGGACCTGGGGAATGGATCTCTCCGGGGTGTTCTCGTGGCTACTGCCCAGCGCTCTGGTTTTCCTTACCTTCATCTGCTTGGCCTTGCTCTACCTGAGTTGGCTGCTAGCCTACTGGAGACAGGAAGCACGCAGTCGGCAGTACGCAACACGCACCACGTAACACGCACAGCGTCTCACGGATCATATATCACCCATCACACAAGGAGGCTTTCTAATGGATCACGTAGGCATTCTCAAGCGAGCGTTCAACATAACCCGCCGCTATAGGGTACTATGGGTTTTCGGCATCCTGCTGGCGCTCTTTAGCAGCGGCGGAGGCAGCGGCCCCAACGTCAACATCCCAGGAGGCCGCGGCACAGGCGACATACCACCTGGCTTTGCGCCGCCAACGGTTGATCCCGGAGCGATCGCCGGCATCGCCATCGCCTGCTGCTGCCTGCTGCTGCTCCTCGTCGCCGCCAGCATCATCATCTCCTACCTGGCTCGGACGGCACTCTACCGCATGGTGGACGAGATCGAAGAGACCGGGGCGAGCCCCTCGTGGCGCGAGGGTTTCCGCCTCGGCTGGTCGAAGCGGACTTTGCGGATCTTCGGCATAGACCTGGTGATCGGCATTCCCTTCGCCATTGGCGTCATCCTGCTGTTCCTGCTGGCGCTCTCACCGCTACTCATGCTGACAGTGGACAACAATGCGCTGCAAGTCCTCAGCACAGTGATGACTATCGGCCTGGTGCTGCTGGCCATCGTCTTGATCATCGTGGCCAGCGTGATCGTCAACGTGGTCAAGAGGTTCATGCACCGCCAGGCGGTGCTGGAAGGCCACAGTATCGGCCAGAGCATCGTCCTGGGCTATCAGATGGTGCGGGCCAACCTGAAGGACTCGGCGATCATGTGGCTGCTGATGCTCGGCGTGGGCTTTGGCTGGGGCATCGTGATGATCCCTGTGGTCATCATCGTGCTGCTGCTGGCTGGAGCGGTGGGCGGCATCCCCGCCTGGCTCATCTGGCAGGCGACAGAGCTGCTCTGGCTCACGCTACTGGTGGGCATTCCACTCTTCTTGCTGATTCTCATCCCGCCGCTGGTCTTCCTGAATGGGCTGTATCTCGTCTTCCAGTCCAGCACATGGACGCTGACTTACCGCGAGTTCAGGGCGCAGGGCCAGGAGTAGAAGATGGAAGCTGGAAGTCCGGGACCGGGGGCTGGCAATACCGAACGTGCGTGAAACGCAAGACGTAAAACCTGAGGCTGGATCACGTTCTACGCTTCACGTTGTACGTCCTCGATGATCAAAGGTGCCGAACGAAAGCACGCAACCGCGCCGGCGCGGTCACCTGTACCGCGTCCTCATCAACTCAGAGGAGCGCCGCCTGCGAACAGGGTGGCGACTCCTCTGCTTCGGCGTGATCTTCAGCGTCACCGCGCTGCTGGCCCAGCTTCCGTTGGCCTTCGCACTGGGAGTGCAGGCACTGCCCCCGTGGGCGGAGCAACTCCTTTTATATGCGTTCTATCTGGCAGCATTGCTTCTGACCACCTGGCTGGCGCGGCGGTTCCTGGATAGGCGACCATTCCTCGACCTGGGGCTGCGCCTGGGCCGCGGCTGGTGGGCCGACTTGCTCTTCGGCGCAGCCCTGGGTGGCGTGCTGATGGCCGGCATCACCATGGTCGAATGGGCGGCTGGCTGGCTGGAGTTCCGGGGCTTCGCCTGGCAGACGGTGGGCTGGGGCCAGCTTCTGCTCTCCTTGGCCGCCGCCTTCTTCGTCTACATCGCGGTGGGCATCAATGAAGAGTTGATGATGCGCGGCTACGTGATGCAGAACCTGGCCGAGGGGCTGAACATGCGCTGGGCGGTGGTCATCTCCTCGGTCGCCTTCGGCCTGCTGCACATGGGCAACCCGTACGCCAGTTGGGTCTCCACTCTCAACGTCGCCGTGGCCGGCGTGTTCCTGGCCGCGGGCTACCTGGTCACCCGTTCCCTCTGGTTGCCCTTCGGCCTGCACTTCGGCTGGAACTTCTTCCAGGGAACGATCTTCGGCTTCCCAGTCAGCGGCACGGGTGGCTTTCATCTGATCCGCCAGACAGTGGCCGGGCCGGAGTGGGTGACGGGCGGCTCCTTCGGCCCCGAGGCGGGGCTCACAGGATTGACGGCAATGGCCGTGGGCACGGCGCTGATTTGGCTGCGGGGAAGAGGACACAAGAAACGTAATCCGTAAAACGTAAGGAATAGGACGCGGATCAACACGGATCCGCGGGAATCCGCGTCCCATTCTGAGGCCTCTAGGCAGCAGCCTCAGTAGCAGTTATCTCATGGGCAAAAACGGAGGATGAACGTGCTCGCTATTGAAACGCACGAATTGACCAAGCGGTTCAACGGAATCACAGCAGTAGATCACCTGGACCTGGCCGTGCGCCAGGGAGAGATCTTCGGCCTCCTCGGGCCCAACGGCGCCGGCAAAACCACCACCATCCGCATGTTGATGGACATCATCAGGCCCGATAGCGGTCGCATCCACATCTTCGGACAGCCGCTGGCGCCGCAGACGCTGGACCGCATTGGCTACCTGCCCGAAGAACGGGGGCTATACCGCAAGCTCAAGACAGTGGATTGCCTGGCCTACCTGGCGGTGCTCAAGGGCATGCCGCGGCGCGCAGCGCGGGAGCAGGCGCTGGCCCTGCTGGAACGGGTGGATCTGGCCGATTCGGCGGACAAGAAGGTGGAGACGATGAGCCGGGGCATGCAGCAGAAGGCGCAGTTCGTCGCCACCCTCGTGCACGATCCAGAGTTGCTCATCCTCGATGAACCATTTCAGGGCCTCGACCCGCTCAACACCGAGTTGCTCAAGGAGATGGTTCTGGAGCTGCACGAGCAGGGCAAGACCATAATCTTCAGCACCCACCAGATGAACCAGGTGGAAGCGCTGTGCGACCGCATCCTGCTCATTGACCACGGGCAGGCAGTGCTCTACGGCCCGCTGCAAGAGATCAAGGAACAGTACGCACCGCACGCGGTGCAGTTCCGCGGCGAAGCGATCCCCGCTGACCTGCCAGGCGCGCAGCGGTTGGAGCAGGAGGAGGAGGGCATTGTCGCCTACCTGGCCGACGGCGTCACGCCGCCAGCGTTCCTGCGGCAACTGGTGGAGAGCGGAGCGGCAATCACCCATTACACGGTGGTCACACCGCCACTGGAGGACATCTTCATCGAGGTGGTGGAGAGGGAGAGGCAAAGATGAACAAGATCTGGGCAGTCGCTCGTCACGAGTTTCTCACCAACCTCAAGCGGCCTAGCTTCATCATCGCCACCATCGCCGTGCCGCTGGTGGGCGCGCTGGCCCTGGGCATCGGCGGGCTGTTCGGTGGACAGGTGGGAGAATACCTTGAGGAGCTCTTCACCGGCAAAGGGCAAGTGGTGGCCTACGTAGACCATTCGGGGATCTTCACACCTCCGCTGCCGGCCTATGCCGACACCTACGCCCTCTACGAAGACGAGGCAGTGGCCAAGGCCGCGCTGCTGGCGGACGAGATCGGGAGCTATATGGTGATTCCCGAAGAGTATCTGCAGAGCGGCAAGATCATGGCCTACAGCAAGAGCAGTTCTTTCTTATCCAGCGCCATCTCTACCAGTGAAGAGAACGTGCAGGGCTTCTTCACCGATCACCTCCTGGCGGGCCAGGTGGACCCCACGCTGCAGGCCCGCGTGGTGGATCCCATGCAGCTCACGCCGGTGGCCTTGGACGAGCAGGGAGAGCCAACGAGCAGCGGCCCTATGGCCTTCGTCAGCACCTTCGTCGTCCCCTACCTCTTCGCCATGCTGCTGATGATCACTATCTTCACCTCCTCCGGCTTCCTGCTGCAGGGGGTAGGGGAGGAGAAAGAGAACCGGGTGATCGAAATCCTGCTCTCCTCTCTCTCCACGACTCAGCTTCTGGCGGGGAAGATTCTGGGCCTGGGAGCGCTGGGGCTGACGCAGATGCTCGTCTGGCTGGGGGCAGGGATAGCGCTGCTGAGCGGTGCGATGGCGCTCTTCGCTATGTCGGGTCTGCTGGTCATCAGCGCCTCAACGGTGATCCTGGGATTGATCTACTTCCTGCTCGGCTATCTGCTCTTCGCCACCATGATGGCCAGCGCCGGTGCGCTGGGCTCGACGGCCCGCGAGGGGCAGCAGATTTCCGGCATCTTCTCCTTTCTGTCGGCCGTGCCCTTCATGTTCAGCAATTTCATCATGATGCAGCCCAACGCGGCGTTGGCCAAAGTGCTCAGCTTCTTCCCTCTCACTGCGCCCATCACCATGATGATGCGGCTGGCGCTGACCACCATCCCGCCGCTGGAAGTAGCCATCAGCCTGGTCTTGCTGATTCTGGGTATCTTGGGCTTACTGTGGGCGGGGGGCAAGCTGTTCCGCCTGGGGCTGCTGATGTACGGCAAGCGGCCCAGCGCGGCGGAGATGTGGCGTGCCTTGCGGCAGGCGTAATGGGAGGGAACCTTTCCGCCCTGCCGACCGTCATAATGCAATAGATAGGCCAGTCTCATGGTCCTGGTCGGCCTTGGTCGGCGAAGCCGAAACGGCGCCCCGAGACAACTTCATGTTCTTAAGGAGGAACGAGATGAGAAACAGACTGGGATACTTGGGCTTGCTCGTGCTTCTGAGCGCGTTGGTCTTCAGCGCTTGTGCGCCACCCACGGTTCAACCTCCCGCTGCCCCCACTCCGACAGAGGGTGAATACTGCGTGGACAAGGAGACCGGGGGCAAACTGAGCTATCAAGAGGCTGTGGAGATCGCCCAGAACAGCGAGTGCCCTGAGCAGGGACAGCTCAAAGACACCCACTTCTGCAACGAGAACACCGGCACCTGGTGGATTGACCTGGACATAGACAAACCTGGCTGCATGCCGGCCTGCGTGATCAACGTGAACGACAAAACCGCCGAGATCAACTACCGCTGCACGGGACTCATTCCGCCAACGGAGAACGTGGCGCTGTCGGAGAAGCAGCGACTGACCTCACCCGATGTGAGCCAGGCCAACCTGGCAGAGCTAGTCAGCGGCAACAACCGTTTCGCTTTCGACCTCTACCAGGCCATTCGAGGAGAGGATGGCAACCTCTTCTACTCTCCCTACAGCATCTCTGTGGCCCTGGCTATGACCTATGCTGGCGCCCGAGGCCAGACCGAACTCCAGATGGTGGACACCCTGCACTTTGTCCTGTCGCAGACACGCTTGCATCCCACCTTCAACGGCCTGGACCTCGAACTCGCCCGGCGCGGTGAAGGCGCCGAGGGCAAGGACGAAGAAGGCTTCCGGCTGAACATCGTCAACGCCATCTGGGGCCAGTACGGCTACGAGTTCCTCGCCGAATTCCTCGACGTCCTGGCAGAGAACTACGGCGCCGGGCTGCGACTGCTGGACTTCGTGAATGCACCCGAAGAGTCCCGCGTCACCATCAACGACTGGGTTAGCGACGAGACGGAGAGTAGGATCGAAGACCTGATTCCGCAGGGTCTTATCGACCCGGCGACGCGGCTGGTGCTCACCAATGCCATCTACTTCAATGCAGCGTGGCAGCATCCCTTCATGGAGGAGTCGACCGCTGATGGTTCGTTCCATCTGCTGGACGGCAGCGAGGTCACCGTGCCTATGATGACCCAATCGGAATCCTTCGGCTACGCCGCAGGCGAGGGGTATCAGGCAGTCGAGTTGCCGTACGATGGGCAGGAGCTCTCAATGGTGATCCTGCTTCCGGAGGCAGGCGAGTTCGAACCGTTTGAGGCCTCGTTGAGCGCCGAGGAGGTAGATGCCATCGTCCAGGATCTGGGGAGCAGACAGGTGGTCCTAGCGATGCCGACGTTCGAATTCGAATCGGACTTCAGCCTTGCCGACACGCTTGTTGATATGGGCATGCCGGACGCCTTCAGCGGCAACGCGGACTTCTCGGGGAT
>CAZPMV010000012.1:21057-25059 GCA_964587335.1 uncultured Anaerolineales bacterium | reverse complement strand
TGTTCTGGTATGTGATGCTCTTCTTCCTCATCTCGTCTTTGCGGTTGATGGGCCTCACCGACCTGGCCGATATGATCGTGCTGCTGCTGAAGTACGTGCCCAAAGCGATCGGAGCGCTGCTGATGGTCATCGTTGGTGGCATGGGCGCTAAGTTCACCGGCGATATGGTGAGTAACCTGGCCCTCGGTGCAGGCCTTGGCTACGGACGCTCGTTGGGACGGTTGATTCAGTACGTGCTCAGCGTTTTCGTCATCGTGCTGGCCATCGGCATGCTGGGCATTGATACAGCTATCCTCGTTTCCAGCATCACCATCCTCATCGCCGCTGTGGGGTTGGCGCTGGCACTGGCTTTTGGCCTGGGAGCGCGCCCCGTAGTCCGCCACGTCGTTGCCAGCTACTACGTGCGCCAGAACTTCCAGCTTGGCCAGATGGTGCAGGTGGGGGAGCACAAGGGAACGATCGTTGGCATCACACCCGTTTTCACTCGTCTAGAGACAACAGAAGGCATCACCTCGGTGCCCAACGCGCTGTTGCTCGACTCGGTCGTGCCCTCGGAGACAGACGCGCGGTAACGCCGGGGACACCGACGCTTACACTAGAACCTATCCGAAGAACCGTAGAGCCGACAATTGCCGGGAAATTTCGCGAGAATTGTCGGCGGCTAACCGGCGGCTGGGAACCGCCTCTGCGGACTATTCGATGAGAAGAGGACAATCGATCATGTCTGTCAACCTTCTGCCCTTGCTCTTCGGGCTACCGGCCATGCTACTGGCCATGTATGCGCAGTTTCGCGTGCAGCGAGCCTACAGCAAATACTCCAAGGTGCGCAACCGCCAGAACGCCACAGGCGCGGACGTGGCTCAGACGCTGATGCGGGATCACGATATCAACATCGCTGTGGAGACCATCCCCGGCAATCTGACCGATCACTACGATCCCCGCCGCGATGTGATGCGTCTCTCGCAGGGAGTGGCGCGCACTCCCTCGGTCGCGGCCATGGGCATCGTGGCCCACGAGTTGGGGCACGCCATGCAGGATAAGACAGGCTATCCCCTGCTCAAGTTGCGTGCCGGAATTGTACCCCTGGTGCAGATTGGCTCTTCTCTCGGTTACATCGCCCTCCTCGGCGGCCTGATGCTGGGCATCACTGGGCTGGCCTGGCTAGGTGTGCTTCTCTTCTCCGGCGGGGCGCTTTTTGCCCTGGTGACGCTGCCTGTGGAGTTGGATGCTTCCAATCGAGCCATGAAGATGCTGCAGGCCAGCCGCTTGGTGAGTGGGGAAGAGACAGCCCAAGTCAAATCGGTGCTCGGCGCAGCGGCCTTGACCTACATCGCCGCGCTGGCGCAGGCCTTCTCTCAGCTTCTGTACTTCATCTTCATGGCCCTGGGCATGGGCCGCACCACACGACGACGCTACTGATAGGGGGGACGAGGGGACGAGTAGACAGGTAGACAAGGTCGATGCGTGTAGCAGAGCATAGTCCCTTGTGGGCGTCCGGATGCGAAAAGCCCCGCGGCTTCTCAGGGAAGCATGGGGCTTTCTTTGGAGGTCCCTAAAGCCGTCGGGCTGAAAGGGCGAAGCCCTTCGGGCTGGTCATTTGTAGCCCCGCAGGGGCTTCGCTCCCTCAACGCAGGGGTTCAGCCCTGTACTCTGCCAACGTTGCCTGAGCGGCATCCAGGAGATGCTGATGCAGCTTGCCATTGCTCGCCAGGTAGCCACCGCTTGCCAGAGTGCAGGGAGCCCCTCCGGGCGACGTCACCGCGCCGCCTGCCTCAGCTACGAACAGCGCTCCCGCTGCCATGTCCCAAGGCATCAAGCTCAAACTGAAGTAGGCATCCAGCCAGCCAGCAGCCACGTAGCAGAAGCCCAACGCCGCGGCGCCCAATGTGCGAAAGGTATGCACTTCAGGGATCATGAGATTCACCATCTGCAACACGCGTGCACGCGTTGTCTCATCTCGTGCCCAATCGCAGGCCACCAGCGCCTGGCCCCAGTTGGACACCGAGCTCACCCGCAGCGGACGACCATTGACAAAGGCCCCCTGGCCCCGCTGACCACAAAAGAGAAAGTCGCGCATCGGCTCGTACACCGCTCCCAACAGCACGTCGCTGCCCTGCGCCAGAGCGATGCTCACCGCGAAGGTAGGATGGTGGCGGCTGTAGTTGTTCGTCCCATCAAGCGGATCCACGATCCAGGTATAGTCCGCGGCTGCTCCCACCGTCGCCGCATCCCCCTCCTCCGCCCAGATGGCGTGATCGGGGAAGCTCGCCTGCAGCCGCCCGACGATCAGCGATTGTGCCTCCAGATCCACCTCGGTGACGACGTCGCGGAGGCCTTTGTAGCGAGTGGTGAGCGGGGTCTGCAGCCGCGCACGGAGCAACTCGCCCGTCTCGCGGGCAGTGGCGATGGCCACTTCCAGAGCTGCCTCTAGCACGTCACACATCTCCTAGCCAACCCCGGCCATTTCCGCGCCTGCCCGCAGCAATGCCTCCACCTGATCAGCGTTCCTTGCCTCCGCGTAGATGCGCAGCACAGGCTCGGTACCCGAAGGACGGATCAACAGCCAGCCATCGTCGGCCAGCAGATACTTCACGCCATCTCGCTTGTTGATTGAGGCGACCCGCTGTCCGCTGAGTTCATCAGGGATATTGGCTGTGAGGCGAGCCACCATCTCCTGCTTGTTGTAAGGGCGATCGGGTGGCACTCTCACATCCCGTCGCTTATAGGCGCAAGGCCCGACGTCGGTCATCAGATCGTCCACCAGATCGTCCAGCGAGCCGCCGCTGGCAGCCACGATCTCTGTCAGCAGCAGGCCCATGAGGACGCCATCCCCCTCCGGGATATGCCCCAGTATGCTTATGCCTCCCGACTCCTCGCCGCCGATGAGCACCTGCTCTTGCACCATCAGGTCGCTGATGTAGTTGAAGCCTACCGGCGTTTCGTATAGCGGCAGGCCGTAGCGCTCTGCAAGCCGGTTGATCATCTGTGTGGTGGAGACGGTCTTGACCACCGCACCGCGCCAGCCGCGCTGCTCCACCAAGTAGCGCAAGGCGAGGGCGAAGATACAGTGGGGATCCACGAAACGTCCACTGGGGGCGACAGCGCCGAGGCGGTCAGCGTCGCCGTCGGTGGCGAGCCCCAGGTCCCAGATACCGCTCCCCACTGCTTCCAGCAGCGAACTCAGATGGCGACCGATGGGCTCGGGATGCAGTCCGCCGAAGCCAGGGTTCAGCTCACCGTGGATCTCGTCCACTTCCACACCGGCCTCAGCCAACAGACGCCTCAGATAACCTCGCCCTGAACCATACATGGGATCCACCAGCACCCGCAGGGCACTGCGTCGCAGAATGTCAAAATCCACCAGATGGCGCACGTGCTCAGCGTAATCGGAGTAGGGATGGAAGCGCTGGATACGGCCCTCAGCCAACGCCTGCTCGTAGTCCGCCATGCGGGGGGCAGTCTCGTGCGTTTCGTTGGCCTTCAGGTATCGCTCCACCCGTCGCCCCACTTCGGGGCCTACGGAACCGCCGTAGGATGCCTTGAGCTTGACGCCGTTGTAGCGAGGAGGATTGTGGCTGGCGGTGATCATCACACCGCCGATTGCCTGCCTTTGGACAATAGCATGGGAGATCGTAGGTGTAGGAGCAGCCGCCTGCGCTAGATAGACCTGAATGTCGTTGCCCGCCAACACGCGGGCCACAACGGCTGCGTAGCGGTCGGAGAGGAAGCGAGTGTCGAACCCCACCACCATCAAGGGGGGTACATCCACATCCAATGAGGCCACATCCGCCAACACCCAGTCGGCGATAGCCTGCGACACCTTGCGGAGGTTGTCAAAGGTGAACTCGTCGCTGATGACGGCCCGCCAGCCGTCGGTACCAAACTCGATGGGCATAGATCCTCCAGCAAACCGGTCAGCCAACGAAGCCAATGAAACGGACAACAACCAGATTGATCGGCTCAGTTGAGCGATTCGGTGTCGCCGTGCGATGAAGCTGATGA
>CAZPMV010000012.1:0-20957 GCA_964587335.1 uncultured Anaerolineales bacterium | reverse complement strand
AACAAGCAGATTGATCGGCTCAGTTGAGCGATTCGGTGTCGCCGTGCGATGAAGCTGATGAAGCCAATGAAGCCAACGAAGCCGATGAAACGGACAACAAGCAGATTGATCGGCTCAGTTGAGCGATTCGGTGTCGCCGTGCGATGAAGCCAATGAAGCCAATGAAACCGATAACGCCGATGAAACGGACAATCATCAGACTGATCGGCTCAATCGGCTGATTCTTGAACTCTGCGCTGGCGCGCAGCTTCGAAGAGGATAACGGCTGCCGCCGCGGCAGCGTTGAGTGATTCGGTGTCGCCGCACATTGGGATACATAACTGTCCGTGGGCCAGAGCGACAGCCTTATCGCTGGACCCTGTCGTCTCGCCACCGATGATCAGCGCCGCCTGCGCGCACCAATTCACAGTATCGTAGGCTTGTTCTCCCTGAGCATCAGCCAGCCACACAGAGAGGCCGCTGAGGCGCTCGGCGATCCCGTGCCAGCCCAGGCCCACAGCCAAGGGTAAGCGGAAATGCGCTCCCATGGCTGCCCGCACTACCTTGGGGTTGTAGGGGTCTACCGTCCCTGGTCCCAGCAACACCTCGTCCACCCCTGCCGCGGCGGCGGTGCGCAGGATTGTGCCCAGGTTGCCAGGATCGCGCAGGCGATCAAGGACGAGCACCAGGTTGGAGGCAGCTGGCGGTCGTAGCTGGGGCTGCGGGACGACGGCCACGATGCCCTGCGGTGTCACCAGCTCACTTAAGGAATGCAGCACGGTTTCGGCGACGGCAAAGCAGGGAACGTCCGCAGCACGCGCTTGGGCCAGGAGCGCCTGGGCTCGGGGCGTCTCAGATCGTTCAGGCTGGAAAAAGAGGAGAGCGGGGATGCACCCCGCCCTCATGGCTTCTTCTAGCAGACGTACGCCCTCAACCAGCAAGCGCCCCTCTCGAGTCCGCTGACGACGCCGGCGGAGCGAGCGGGCATATTTGACCTTCTCGTTGGCCAGGCTGGTGATCATAGAGAAGACATCCGAAAACCCCGAAGAGCCAATCCCCTGTTGGCTACTGGGAACCAACTTTGCTGACCTTTGGGATAGACTCTACGTGCCGACGGCAGTTCGCGCCACGTTAACCAGGTGGGAAAACGTTGCGGAATCGCGCACCGCCAGGTCGGCCAGCATCTTGCGATCCACCTCCACGCCCGCCTGCTGCAGACCGTGGATGAAACGGCTATAGGACAGACCATTCTGCCGCGCCGCAGCGTTGATGCGGGTGATCCACAGGCGACGGAAATCACGCTTGCGATCGCGGCGGTCGCGATGCGCATACCACAGGGACTTCATCATCGCTTCGTTGGCACGGCGATAGAGGCGATGCTTGGTATCGTATTGTCCCTTGGTAATCTTGAGTACTTTCTTGTGCCGCTTGCGCGCAGTCACACCTCGTTTGACTCTAGGCATATCTCTTCCTCACACTCATTCCAATAAGCTCATCATCTTCTGGGACCGCTTACTTCTTCTTCAAATAGGGCGCCAGTTTGCGCACGCGCGTGCGGGTCCCCTTGTGAGTGACCTCGAAGGTTTCGTCGAATTGTCGTTTCACTCGTTTCGGCTTCTTGCGCCTCAGGTGGCTCTTTCCGGTTTTGGTGCGCATCAGCTTGCCTGTGCCGCTGTAGCGCAGCCGTTTGGCTGTAGCTTTGTGCGTTTTAATCTTGGGCATAGTGACCTCACTTCACTGCGCGAAAGCGCACTTCATTCAGAGCGGAGCACTACAGTGTCTGCCATTCCCACGGAGACGTGAAACGTGACATGGTCACACGTTTTGCGTTTCACGCCGGGCCTGGCAATCACCCCAGTGCAGGAGCGATCCTCTCTGCCAGCTCCTATGTGCTCCTTAGCATATCATCAATGCACACAAGCCCCCTCGCTGCTGAAGGGGAGAACCGCTCCCCTGTGCGAGGGGGTTTGTCGGCTACGTTTCTCGGTTGGGAGCCGAAGGCACCGTGCTCCGAAAGGCTCTCAGTGAGCTAATACGATGTCAGCTCTCCAAGGCTTCGGAGGAATTCTCAGACGCCCCGCTTTCATCGGGGCAGGACTATCCTGTCGCTGGCGCCTCCGCATCCTCTTTCTTCGATTGGGCTCGCGTCTTCTTGCCGGGGGCTGGGGCCAAGACCATCAGCATCGTACGCCCCTGGCGAGTAGCTCGCTGTTCCACCTCCCCGACGTCCGATAGCTCATCAGCGATCCGCTGCAGCAAAGTCAGCGCTACCTCAGGATGCGTCACCTCTCGGCCACGAAAACGCAGCCATACTTTTACCTTGGCGCCGCTCTGCAGGAAACGGCGGGCAGCACGGACGCGAACGGCGATGTCGTGCTCACCGGTCTTTGGGCGAAGTCGGATTTCCTTGATCTCGACTCTCTTCTGAGAACGGCGAGCCTCCTTCTCCCGCTTAGTCTGTTCGAACCGAAACTTGCCGTAGTCCTGTATGCGACAGACAGGCGGGTTAGCCTGAGGGGCAATCTCGATCAGATCCAGTCCGCCCGCATAGGCCAGATCCAGCGCCCTACGGACGGACATGATGCCGACCTGCTTGCCGTCAGCACCGATCACCCGTACCTCGCGAGCGCGAATCCCTTCATTGATGCGTGTTCTTTGTCTGGCGATGCTAGTACCTCACAATCATTGCAACAACGGGACCTCAGCGTCCCGTCACACCCCAGGCTCCCAGCCAGAGCCTCAATACAGTGTCTTACTATAGCACATCTGGGACAGGAAGTCAAATCAGTTGACTGTCTTCTGGAACATGGCAAGCTGCGCCGCAGCCCCGCGCGTTGTCAAACTCGCCAAGTTGTGCTAAAATGATCGTCGTTCTGAAGGCTATTGGACAGCATTGAGGAATGATGGCTGCAAGCAAAGTTGCCTTGATCCAGGGCGACGACCGGCGAGAGAATATCCTGAAAGCACTAGACCTGGTCGGCGATCAGATCGATTGGGTGAGAAAGCAGCGCGTGCTCATCAAGCCCAACTTCGTCTCCACCGAGCGGCCTCTCTCGGCCACCCACGTGGAGGCGGTGCGAGCGCTGCTGGAATGGCTGCGTTGCCGCTACGATGGCCCTATCGTGATCGGCGAGGGCGCGGCGACCAGAAGCACCTGGGAGGGATTCGCCAACTATGGCTACCTGAGCCTGCCTGACGAGTATGACGGCGTGGAACTGCGCGACCTCAACAGTGACGAGCCGGCGGCCGTGCGCGTGTTCGATCACCGCCTGCGCCCGCTGACGCTGCACGTTGCCCGCACAGCGCTGGAGAGCGTTTGCCGCGTTGCCATTGGCCCGCCCAAGACCCACGACGCAGTCATCATCACCCTGTCGCTGAAGAACATGATCATGGGCAGCCTCATCAGCCGATGGGCTCCCTGCCCGCCAGCGCATCTACTGGAAACCGCTCGAAGTGGCAGGGGCGGTGCCGATCAACCGACGCAGCCATCAGTTGGGTTTGCGCTGGCCGGCCGTGGCCTCTACGCCAATCTGCCCGCCTGGATCAAGAACCTGTCGCTGATGGAGTGGACAAAGGCGGCCTATCTCAGCCGCTCCAAGGGCAGCGACAAGCAACGGATGCACCAGAGCCTGCCGCTCCTCAATCTGAACCTGTTCGCCCTGGCTCCACTGCTGCATCCACACCTGAGCATCATTGACGGCTGGGAGGCCATGGAAGGGGACGGCCCCACGCGTGGCGACGCTCTACCATGGCGCATCGCCGTGGCCAGCGCTGATTTCCTGGCCGCCGACGCTCTGACGGCGGGCTTGATGGGGTTCCCCATCGAAGGCGTAGGCTACCTGCACTACTGTCATCAGGCGGGGTTGGGCGCCGGCTCACTGGAAGAGATGGACATCGTGAGCAACGTCGAGCCGGAGGCGGTGCGGCGCACCTTCCGCCCGTCGCCCACCTACCGCATACAGAGAAGATGGCAAATACGAGATACCGACCGATGGCTGCGCGAGGCGTTGAGACTCAACTCAGTTTGCAGGAAGTGGCGCTTCAATCCCGAGGTTCCTGCCCCGGCGGTCCAGGCAGGGGACGAGCAGTGATGAACGCTCGCCAGCGCTTTCTGGAGACGCTGCGTTTCGGCCAGCCAGACCGACCGTCCACCTACGACTTCCACATCCGTGACGACGTGTTGGAGCGCTGGTACGACGAGGGGTTCCCTCGCGGGGCGAGCGTTGCTGAGTTGTTTGGTCTTGATCGCTGGGAGCTTTTCGGTCCCCGCGCAGACGTCTCGCTGAACCTGTACATGAGCGAGCCCTTCGAGGGGCGGCTGCGCAGGCGAGCCGACTCGCGGCGGCTGCGGCGAGGCTACGATGCTTCGAACCCGCACCGCTACCCGCTTGACTGGAGTGAGCAGGTGCGGTGCTGGCGGGAGCGGGACTATCCGCTGGGCATCACGGTCTGGCGGGGCTGGCTGCAATCGCTGGCCGTCGGCGATTGGCTCAGCCTGCTAGACGTCCTCCACCTGGTGCACGATGACCCGAAGCTGCTGGACGAGATGACAGTGTTCATCACCGACTTCACGCTGGCGGTCATTGAACGGGCGTTGCGGGAGGTGCAGTTCGACTACGCCATCTTCGACGAGACCATCGCCTCCAACCACGCGCCGGTGGTCTCGCCGCAGCACTTCCGCCGTTTTCTGCTGCCCGCTTATCACCGCATCATTGAGCGGCTGCGGCAGGCGGGGATCGGGATTTTCATCTGGGATACGCACGGGCACGTGGGGCCGCTGCTGCCCGTCTGCCTGGAGGCGGGGATCAACTGCCTCTGGTCAGGCGACAGCAAGGCTTCGGGCACCGACTACGTACCGCTGCGGTCTCGCTACGGGCGGCGGCTGGCGCTCATCGGCGGTATTGATCTGCGGGTGCTATACCAGGACGAAGCGGCCATCCGCTCTGAAATTGAGACCACCGTGCCTCCACTCCTGGCCAGCGGCGGCTACGTGCCCATGGTGGACGGCCGGTTGCGCCGCGGGGCGCCGTATCGGAACTATATGCTGTATCGTACGCTGATCCAACAGACGACCAGAGGAGATAACCCATGACTAACACCGTTCGCGTGCGCATGGCGCCCAGCCCGACTGGCTACTTCCACGTCGGTTCGGCGCGCACAGCGCTCTTCGGCTGGCTTTTCGCCCGTCGTCACGGCGGCAAGTTCATCTTGCGCGTCGAAGATACGGACCGCACCCGCTACGTGCCCGACTCCCTCGACGACATCCTGGACTGTATGCGCTGGCTGGGGCTCGATTGGGACGAGGGCCCGGAGGTGGGGGGCGACTACGGCCCCTACTTCCAGTCGCAGCGGTTGGAGATGTACCAGGAATACACACGCTGGCTTGTAGACAGTGGCTACGCTTACACCTGCTACTGCAGCTCGGAGCGGCTGGCCCAACTGCGACAGGAGCAGCGGCGCGGTGGTGCTCCCCAGATTGGCTATGACCGCCACTGTCGCTATCTGACTGTCGAGAAGCGCGCCGAGTACGAAGCTCAGGGAGTAGTGTCCGTCGTGCGGCTCAAGGTGCCTATGGAGGGAGAGGTCTGCTTCGACGATATTGTCTATGGCCGCATCTGTTGGGAAAACGCCAACCTCCGCGACCCTGTGCTGCTCAAATCCGATGGCTGGCCCACCTATCACCTGGCAAACGTCATTGACGACCACCACATGTCCATCACCCACATCATGCGGGGCGACGAATGGTTGAGCAGCGTGCCCATGCACGTCCACCTTTACGCTGCCTTCGGCTGGAAGCCACCCGTCTATGCTCATGTGCCCATCGTCCTCAACCCCACCGGCAAGGGCAAGATGAGCAAGCGGAAGAAGGGAGGGGGCGGCGAGGAGTATCCTGTGTTCGTTAGGGAGTTCCGCGCCGCGGGCTACCTGCCGGAGGCGTTGTTCAATTTCCTGGCCGGCCTCGGCTGGTCCTACGACCCCGAGGTGGAGATCTTCACCCGCGAGCAAGCTATCTCTCGTTTCGCTTTGGAGGACATCAACTCTTCTCCGGCGGCCTTCCCCTTCGACAAGCTGGAATGGATGAACGGGGTCTACGTCCGCGGTTTGAGCGAGGATGAGCTATGCGAGCGGCTGGTGCCTTTCGTCGCCGCTGATCTGGGGATGACGGAGGAGAAGATGCAGGCCAGGCCGGAACTGCGGCAGTTCATACCTCTGATCCAGGAGCGCACAAAGCTGCTGACCGATGCCACGCCGCTGGTGGATTTCGCCTTCACCGACGTGTTGAGCTACGAGCCGGAGATGCTCGTGGCCAAGAAGATGACGCCGGCGGAGTCGCTGGTCGCGCTGCGCGCTGCCCGCGCCGCCTTGGCCGAGCTCCCTTCGTTCGACGCCAACGCTTTGGAAGGGATGCTGCGGCCGCTGGCGGCGGAGTTGGGGTTGAAGGTCGGGCAGCTTCTCGGCATCCTGCGCGTGGCCACCACGGGGAAGAAAGTTGCTCCGCCCCTCTTCGGCACGCTGGCCATCCTGGGGCGGGAGCGGGTGCTGGCGCGGTTCGAGGCCGCAGAGGGGATACTGGAACGGCTGGTGGCGTAAAGCGTGAAACGGCTCTGCTGGAAAAAGGCCAAAAGCCATCAGCGGATTAAGCAGATGAAGCGGACGAATATGAAACAAATCCGCTCAATCCGCTTAATCCCCTGACGATCTTGGGTTTTTTTCAGAGGAGTCGTCTTGCGCATCACGCATCACGTCTTCACAGATTTCGAGTGTGTCTGATGGGCTCCGATTTGCCAACTATCCCCACTTGTGTTAGAATTCGACCACTGCTGGGGGATAGTTTAACTGGCAGAACGGGTGACTCTGAATCACTTGGTCGGGGTTCGAATCCCTGTCCCCCAGCCTAACTCCCAAATCCTACCGGCTGAATGGGCAGCCCCATCCGGGGTGATCGCGACGCTTGATCCACAACTGATGCCCCGCCCTGGGGCATTGTTTGTCTCGCGTAGCTTCTGCTGGCTCTGGTCATGCCAACGCCGATAGAGAGATTTTCTTCCTGCTCATCATCCACTTTTGCGTTTGGCTTGGATAATACACTGTCCGCCTCCCCCGACCACACTTGAAGCGAACTGGAGTGCATCTCGAAGTGCAGGAGTCATTGCTGCTATCCGATCCCAAGATTCTCGTCGTGAGGGCGAGTTACTGCGCTGCGATCAAGCGACTCGCGCCGCAGTTGGTGAACGCTGGATGCCACCTGTTGGACAGGATTTCAACGCCCAATTGGACTCTGGAATGGCATCTGCCACGATGGTTGGGTGACGCATTCGGCCTCCCCCCCGCAAGAATACAGGCCCTGGTTCTCTCCAATGTATATGGGTTGACCTATGTTCGTCTCCAAGACGACCTGGTGGACGATGAGGTGAGCCAGGCGACTCGGATGACTACGATCCTTTTGGCCACGGCCCTGTATCACCTGTGGATGCTGCAGTACGTGCAGCTCTTTGCAGGAGAATCGCCGTTTTGGAGCTACCTGGAGCGGTTCATGGCTCAGTGGCTGAGGGCCACACAGAGCAGCAACAACCCGCCGGTGACTGGTTTTCAGTCCTACAGCGAGGAGGACTTTCTCCGATTGGGAGAGCGAGGCGCTCCCCTCAAGATCTGCTGCGCCGGGGCCTGCCTGCTGGCAGGTCGAGAGGAGGTCATCCCACCGCTGACATCGGCCGTGGATCATCTCCTGGTGAGTGCCGTCCTGATAGACCACGCCAAGGATTGGGCCGACGACCTGACCGCTGGCCGGTACAATGCTTTCGTGGACTATGCCTCTCCCCATCCGCAGGTGCCCCACCGACGGGAGGCAAACCGTCGCCAGGTACTGGAAGAGATCTGCCTCGGTGATGCAGCGCGGCCCTATTTCGATGTGTTACAGAAACATGTCCAGATAGCTGCTGAGAAGGCCCGGGCAGTCGCCTGTCCAGGCCTGATCCAGCACTTGCAGTCGTTCGAGAGTGGAGTGGTGACCATACGTGACCGTCTGGCTGACGAGGCCAAGGCGTGGCTTCGTATGGCAACGGAGCAGCTCTTTGGGTCATCCCTGCTGTCTGACCCTCCAACAATCCCTGATGAAAGGAGGTGATACAAGTGGCAAATCGAGAACAGTTGGACCGATTGGTGGGAAAAACGATGTTGGACGTCAGCTTCCGAGACAGGTTGCTTGGGGATCCAGAAGGCGCGGCCGAGAGCATCGGCGTGAGTCTGACCGAGGCTCAGGCCAATCGCATCCGTCAGTGGGATCTGGATGTGCTGGACGCACTGGCGGGTCCCTTTGAGGACTGGCTGAACTGGCTCATCCAATGGTTGACGGAGCTCTTTGGTAGAGGATGGTAGCGACCTCCCTCAAGAGGCTATCCGAACGATGGGCAGGATGCTGGTAGGGTACCCATCGAGGAAATCATAGGACGCGGACGAGCACAAAGGCAGCCATGGTGATGGCTGCCTTTGTCGATTCCTCGGCTCTTGCAGGCAGATCGCCGCTACGCCCGACCACGCAGTCGCCTCCGCTCCCTGTCTTGACCGGCCCAGGCAAGACCGCAGTCAGCGGAAGAACGGAACAAGCGGAAAGCCAGTTCCGAACTTTCGCTTTTCCGCTGACAAGATCTCTCTCCCCCTATCTCTGCCCTTGCCTTTGCGCTCTCTCGATCCTCGCCCAGGTATCGCGCAGCGAGACCGTCCGGTTGAACACGAGCCTTTCGGGAGATGAATCCTCCGTGTCCACGCAGAAGTAGCCCTGGCGCTCGAACTGGACGATGCTTCCCGGCGCGGCGCCTGCCAGGCTTGGTTCCACACGGCACCCCGTCAAGACCTCCAGCGAGTTCGGATTCAGGTCGTCTACGAAATCCTCCCCCTCCTCCACGTCCAGCGGGTTGGCCATGGAGAAGAGACGATCATACAAGCGCACTTTGGCTTCCAGCGCGTGGGGCGCCGAGACCCAGTGCAGCGTCCCCCTGACCTTGCGTCCGTCGGGAGCCGAACCGCCACGCGTTTCGGGGTCATAGGTGCAATGCAACTCGAGCACCTCGCCCTGTTCATCCTTGATCACGTCCACGCAAGTGACTAAGTAAGCATAGCGCAGCCGCACCTCGCGGCCAGGAGCCAAGCGGAACCACTTCCTAGGCGCATCCTCGCGATAGTCGGTCCGTTCGATGTACAGCTCGCGGGAGAAGGGTACCAGGCGCGTCCCGGTGTCGGGGTCCTCGGGGTTGTTGATGCATTCCATCTCCTCCACCAGGTCCTCTGGATAGTTGACCAGGACGACCTTGAGGGGACGCAGCACACCGAACGCGCGCGGCGCGCGCTTGTTCAGATCCTGGCGCAGGCAGTGCTCCAGCAGAGCGACATCCACGATGCTGTTGGCCTTGGCCACGCCGATGCGACCACAGAAATCACGGATGGCCTCCGGCGTGTAGCCCCGTCGCCGCAAGCCGGACAGCGTGGGCATCCGCGGATCGTCCCAGCCGCTGACGAGCCCTTCGTTCACCAATCTCAGTAGCCTGCGCTTGCTCAGCACGGTGTAGCTAACGTTGAGACGAGCGAACTCGATCTGCCGCGGATGGTAGATATCCAAGGCGTCAAGATACCAGTTGTACAGAGGGCGATGATCTTCGTATTCCAACGAGCAGAGCGAATGCGTGATCCCCTCGATGGAGTCGGACTGGCCGTGGGCGTAGTCATACATCGGGTAGATGCACCATTGGTCGCCCGTGCGGTGATGCTCGGCGTGCAGGATGCGGTACATGACGGGGTCGCGCAGGTTCATGTTGGGAGAGGCCATGTCGATCTTCGCCCGCAGGGTGCGGGCGCCGTCCGGGAATTCGCCGGCGCGCATGCGCTCGAAGAGGTCTAGGTTCTCTTCCACTGAACGATTGCGATACGGGCTATCTTGCCCCGGCTCAGTCAAGGAGCCCCGGTATTCTCGGACCTCATCTGCGCTCAAGTCGCAAACGTACGCCTTGCCCCTTCTGATCAACAGCACAGCATATTCGTAGAGTC
Source organism: uncultured Anaerolineales bacterium (assembly GCA_964587335.1). GTDB lineage: Bacteria > Chloroflexota > Anaerolineae > UBA3071 > UBA3071 > UBA3071. The sequence goes on along the minus strand of CAZPMV010000012.1, from coordinate 10,940 downwards.
GCTCGAAGTAGTCCGACGCGTAGAACAGCCGATCACCCCAGTCGTATCCAAGCCAGCGGATGTCCTCCTTGATCGACTCGACGTATTCAACTTCCTCTTTGGCTGGATTGGTATCGTCGAAGCGCAGGTTGCACAGGCCGCCGAAATCCTCAGCGACACCGAAATCAATGCAGATGGCCTTGGCATGTCCAATGTGCAGATAGCCGTTTGGCTCTGGCGGAAACCGCGTGTGCACTCCACCGCCGAAGCGGTTCGTCCTCAAATCCTCCTTGACAGCATCTCGAATGAAGTCAGATGGGCGGGCAGCATCGGTTGTGGTCATACTCACAGCTCCCTTCTTGCCTTTTCTTTCAGTTGCGGTGTTTCTCGAAGAGCGAATGCGCAAACAATGGTAGCGATCATAGCCAGTACATTGTACCAGAAAACGGTGGAAGGCACAAAGGAGTTTGCCCTGCGCCAGGCTTGTTCCGCAAAGGTTGGTATGTCATACTGGGTCACGAGGAGGTGGTTCCATGCCCGACATGCGTGAAGTGGTCCAACCGCAAGTGCAATCGTGGCGCGACATGTTGGCCAAATGCGGCGCGGCGAACTAGGCAGTCTGATCGTCTCCACCTGCGTGCTGCCACGCTATCGCATTGGCGATCTCATCCTGGCCTTCGGCGACGGCTATTCCCGCTGCATCGGCCGCGAGCGCCCCTTCGCTTGCCTACGCTACCTGTGGGATGGTCTCTGGAATTGGGATTTCGGACCCCGGGCAATCTGAGACGAGGTGACAAGGAGGTCAGGGAGGCAAGGAGCAGGTTTCCCCCTTGCTCCTTGTCTCCCTCTCACTCTCTCTCCTTGTCTCAGATGGCAGCGTGAGAGCGCCTCTGGTCGTCACAAACCACAGGCCTCCCTATGACAGAGTGGCCTATGGCCGCTTCCATTTGAAGAGGCCACCGAAAAGGATGGCCAGGCCGACAGCAATGGGGATGAGCGGCCATAGTTGGTCGAAGTCGAAGGGCAAGAAAGTTCCGCTGGCCCCAATGATCAGTAGAACGACGCCGGCGATGATCTTGCCGCCGACAGGGCGTCGGTAGTCAGGCACAACCAGGCGCACGATGGCCTCCAGGATGAAGATGCCCCCGATGCCCAGCAGGAACCAGGCCCACCAATCTCCCCATCTGATGAAGCCTAGGTCCAGGTTGGCAAGGAGCATGGTCACGCCGAGCCAGATGATGATCAACGCACTCATGGCCGTCCCTAGGGGATCTCTCACCCACTTTTCCTCGAAGCTTTCGCCCTTCTCGCTTCCCTTTTCTTCCTTCTCGTCCTTCTCGTTTGAGCTCATCTTGTCTCTCCTTTCGTGCTCTGCAATGGATGTATTCCCAGTGTCGCGATGTCTGTCCCGCTGATTGTCTGCTTGCACCACCCCCTTTCAACGTCGGCGGCCAGGATCTGCTTCCAACAACTCCTCGGATCGGCCCTGACACGGGCAAGCCGGAACCAAACAAGAGTATTCTGCCGCAGGGTGAGGTCGCCTTTGCCCCGCATGACCACGTCCATCGCAGGCTGCTGCCGCAGCGTCTCCTCGGCTAGAAAGGTGACATGCGGCCCGCCCAGCAAGGTGACGGCGTTGGGGTTCACCCTCCAAGACGCCAGTGAGCTGCGCCACCTCCAGAGGTGGGGAGACGCAATCGCCCATCAGGTACCAGACCTTCTTCGGCGGCTCAATGAGAAGCACGTTCATCGACTTCACCTCTAGCGAGGAGCCATAGCCCGAATGCAAACGAGGCAGAGAGAGCAAAAGCGAGAGCGACGAGGATAGCCATGTCGCCGCAGCATTATAGCAGAAAAGGCAAGAACGCACAAAGGTGCTTCCGTGAGCTATGTTTGCTCAGCAAGGGTAGGTATGCTATAATAGTGTATGACATGACGAAGCCCATGGACGCCGACTTGCTGGTGGTGGGTGCGGGCTCTATCGGGTCGAACACTGCCTCTGTCTTCCGTCGTTCGTCCTTCGTCGTTCTCTTGTGACTGTACAGGGATTTCAAGCTTTGGATACTCATGCCCCCTGAGATCATGAAACACAAGGTTGACCAGGCGCTGATTGCCCTTCGGCAGGCCGATCCTCAGGCCACCGTCGCTGCCATCGTACGCACGGCGGAGGCAGTGGAGGCGCACCGCACCGAGGTGGAAGCCGCCGGCCTCGCCGTGCAGCGGGTCTTCCGTCTGGCGCCTGGCTTGGCAGTGGAGGGCAAGGTCACCGACGTGTTGGCTCTGGCCGACCGGCCCTGGGTAAGGTCGATTTCACTCGATCGGGAAGTGCACGCGATGCGTGGAACGTGATGCGTGAAACGTGAAGTGTGGAACGTGAGGCATGAACCTGATGCGTGAGCCTGATGCGTGAACCTGATCTGAGGGAGTTGTACTCCCGAACAGGTGCTCGAAGTGCAACTTCTCGCCATTGGGTAGATACGTAGTACAAGGAGCTGACGAGATGGCAGACAAAGTTCACCCGCGTGTGCTGGAGTACCTGGCCCTCAGAGAGCCCGGACAGCCGATACCGGTGATCGTCAAGTACGCCAAAGTGCAAGTACCTGAACAGCGGAGGCGGAGGCGAATCTGGGGCACGGCGGATCGCTACCTCTACCGCCGGGTGTCTGCTGTGGCCATGCAAGTAACGGCGGCCGGACTGGGTCGGCTGAACGAAGATCCGAATGTCGTCGCCGTGTGGCCCGATCTGCTGATGCACACGATGCTGGACGTGTCCGCGCCCCACATCCGGGTGCCTGAGGTGTGGGCTGAAAGCGGCAAAGGTGCCGGGATACGCGTGGCGGTGGTGGACACGGGGATTGATGCCGACCATCCCGACCTCGCCGGCCGAGTGGCGGCAACGGTCAGCTTTGCCGGAGCGAGCGGCGCCGACGGCCACGGGCACGGCACGCATGTGGCGGGCACCATCGCCGGCAACGGCACGGCCAGCCAGGGCCGCTACGTGGGCATGGCCCCTGAAGCGCTCATCTACGCCGCCAAGGTGCTGCGGGACGACGGCTCAGGGATGATGAGCGACGTCATGGCTGGCGTGGAATGGGCCGTTGACCAGCATGTGCAGGTCATCAACCTCTCTCTGGGCAGCGACGAGAAGAGCGACGGCGCCGATCCCCTCTCTGAGTTGTGCGACGCAGCGATGGCACAGGGTATCGTGGTCTGCGTGGCGGCAGGGAATGCAGGGCCTGGTCAAGGTACGGTAGGCTCGCCCGCCAGCGCCCGCCAGGTCATTACCATCGGCGCTGCCACGGACGTTGACCGGATTGCCAGCTTTTCCTCACGAGGGCCAACGAAGGATGGGCGCACCAAGCCGGATGTGACGTTCCCTGGAGTGGACATCGTGGCCTGCCGCGCTGCGGGCACGCGCATGGGCACTCCGGTTGGTGAGCATTACACCCAAGCTTCAGGTACCAGCATGGCCACTCCGCACGCGGCCGGTGTAGCCGCGCTGTTGTTGGGAGCAGAGCCCGCCCTTACACCAGCGGAGGTCAAGGCCCGCTTCCAGGCTGGGGCTGTGGACCTGGGGCTGGACGGGAACACGCAGGGGGCCGGCAGGGTGGATGCCTACGCCGCGCTCACTCAGGAGGAGCCCCCCCCAGGGCCGCCTCCTCCTCCTCCGCCACCACCGCCTCCCGCGCCACCGGACGGTTGCCTGGCCGCGCCCCTGCAATGGCTGGGGATTCATCCATAGGGACGTCAGCGGAAGAGCGGAACGAGCGGAGAGGGGGGGGATATCACGCACGGTGGCCAGTTCAGCCGCCTGCCGGTAGATGTCCCGAATCTGCGATAGAGTCATCGTCCCCACGGCGAAGGGGCTTCCCCAGACGAAGCAATGGTCGCATTCGTGAGTGCACTTGTAGCTGAGCAGCAAATGCAAGCCAGTGAGGTTCATGGCTTCCCGCGCTTGAAATCGTGAGCCCGAATCTGAGGCTCTGCCACAGCCTTCTTGGCTTGCTATCCGTCTCTCATGATCAACGGGAAGATGAGGCTACGCTTCAGCGCCGAGGCACGCTCGCTGTGGAAGATGCCTCGTTGTGCCCCGGCCAAACGTCCTGCCCACACCGCATGCAATCGCCCGTCAGGAGCCGCTGCCAAGGCCACATCCTGCAAGCCCAGCGGATTGCTAGCGATCCTCTCGGTCGGGAACCAGTCGCGGGCCTGGGCCCCCTTGCGACAGGATCGCAGTGTCGTTCCCTCCGTCCATATCACGTGCAGATAGTCCTGAGGTGTGATGACGAGGCGCGCCAGGTGACACTCGTCCGGCGATTGCGAGATATTGGCGGGCACCGACCAGTAGCCCACCTGACCATAGCTGCAGCGAATCTGCCAGCCACTGCCCATCTCCTCTTCCCAGACCAGATAGGCAATGCCCTGATTGTCCAGGCCTAGATCGCCGATGGCGGAGTGAGCCCCGGCGCTGGCGGAGATGTTCTCTGGCAGCGACCACCCATAGCCATCCCAACGGCTGTAGTAGATTTCGAAGGGGCTGGAGGGAGTGTCTTGATCTTGCCAGATCACATGCAGCCGGTTTTGTGCGTCAACAGCCAGGGCAGGAACGCTGCCGCGGGCGCTGGGAATGGGTCCGCTGACCCAGTAGCCATTCTCCTGATGGGCATGGTAGATCACCGAGTAGCCCGGAGTAGTGTCAGCCCAAACACCGTACAGAATGCCATCGGGAGCCAGAGCAATGCGCGGCATGCCCGAAGCGCCACTGGTATGGGAGATGTTGCGTGGCAAGCTCCAGACATCGTACCTGTAGGAGACGTGGTATATCTCCCAGTTGCCGCCGAACTCATTGGCAAAGAGCGCGTGCACTGTACCTGCATCATCTACGACCAGCGTGGGCCTCTCGCCCATGGCCACACGGACAGGCGAGGACCAGATGTCGCCCGTGCGGTAGCTGTGGTAGATCTCGTCCCCCTGTTCCCAAAGCACGTGCACCGTGCTGTCGGGAGCCAAACCCACTGCCGGGGAGAGAGAGTCTGCAGCGCCGTGGGACGGGTTGACTGCCGAGCTCCAGGCGGCGTCCTCCGCACTCCGAGACGAGACGACTTCGATGCCTGATGTTGGCATTTCAGACGGTTTTGGGCCTTGGCGAAACCAACCAAGGACTCGTCCCCAGAACCGTGGAATGAGGCCGGGCCGTGCGGCCTTGGATCCGACAGGGTCAGATGAGCGCGACTCAGGTAGCGACATGAGAGCCTCCTTCTCGTTCTTCTTCTCCTTCTCCTTGGGCGGCGTCAACCCTTGCGGACTTGCCCACAGTCCGTTGCGGGAGCAGCAGCAAGAAAGGGCTCACGCGGTTCAGGCTGAGATCCCCTGCCTGCGGCTGAACCAGACGATTGAAGTCAGCCGCCTGCGACGACTCGAAGTGTCTCCCTTCAGTGCACCCATTATACCATTGGCTTTCCCATACGTCAATATGCTAGCAGGAGAGTGTTGCACGTTGGGGACAAGCTCTCCCATGACTCTACTGAAAGAAGGTCAAGAACCATCGGCGGATTGGGCGGATGAAGCGGATGAGAATCAAACAGAATCCGCTCAATCCGATCAATCTACTGACAATCTCACGTCTTTTCAGAGGAGTCCTCCATACGTTTTCAATGAGCCACAGGCATGATCAGTTGCGGGGAAGCGCTCTGCCAGTAGGCATTTTTGCAGGCAAAGCCCTGCGTGATACAATAGGGGGCGCAGCGGGGATGCTTGGTGGAGACAAGTGGAGAGCGCCAAGGTACGGGCCCTGGCGCTCCTGGCGGCGAGAGAACGCTGACATCTCTCGACTACACTTTGGCACATTTGCCTGGGTGTTGCTTGACGTTTCCCTAACGAGTGGCCTACGGCTACTCGTTGCTTACACTCCGTTGGGAGGCAGACGTGGATCATATCGCGCCCACCGTGGCAGCTTACGATGTTCTCGCTCCTGACTACGCCGAGCGATGGTTTGGTCTGCACCTGGGCAAGCCACTGGCACGATTCCAGGCTCATGTGCCACAGGGGTCATGGGTGCTCGACGCGGGTTGCGGTCCTGGCAGGGACGCACAGAGCCTCCAGGCGCTGGGCTATCGCGTGCTGGGTTTCGACCGTTCTGTTGGCATGCTGAGCGAAGGGCGGCAGCGACGCGTGAGTGTGCCGCTGGCCCTGGCGGATCTGCTCCGTTTGCCGCTTCCGGTCCGTAGCCTGGGCGGCATTTGGGCTTGTGCGTCCCTTCTGCATCTGCCCAAGGCTGGACTGCCTGTTGCTCTGACAGAGTTCGCTCGCGTTCTCGACAGTGGGCATCTCTACCTGGGTCTCAAGGAGGGCGAAGGAGAGGGGTGGCAGACGGAAGGGCGCACCGGGTTGCACCGCTACTTCGCTTGCTACCAACTGAGCGAACTAGTGTCGCTGCTGGAGGGCAGCGGCTTCCAGGTGTTGGAACGCTGGCTTGACCCGCCAGGCAAGGGCCAGCGACACCGATGGATCAGCATGATCGCGACTGTGCGAGCACTGCGCTGATTTGCTCACCAAACCGAGGTGTGCTATAATTTTGATACTGGGAGGCTGGGACATTCGACTCGGTGATATAGTGCGGTGTTCTAGCTGCCAGATAAGACGAATTGAGTGGAAGAAGGAGTGTGAAGGTGCCTCTACTGAGGGAGGAGAAAGAAGCAATCGTAGAAGAGTTCCGCACCCATTCCAGCGACACCGGATCGCCGGAGGTGCAAGTTGCCTTGTTGACAACTCGCATCAATATGCTCATGGAACACCTGAAAGAGCACAAGCATGACGAACACTCGCGACGCGGGCTGCTGAAGATGGTGGGTCAGCGACGCCGGCATCTGGCGTACCTGCGAAGCGTGGACAACCAGCGCTACCAGGGGCTGATCCAACGACTGGGCCTGCGAAAGTGATGGGGTGATGGGAGGAAGGGCGAGCAGATGCGAAGAGAATCTGCTTGTCTCTTTGCTCCGGCAGTGCATCTTGTCGCGCCGTCGGTCTTGGCCCGGTGGCGACGCGGGGAAGCAGTTCAGCAGCAGGCCAACAGAATAGTGGGTAAGTGAGCGGTCTGGCACGACTAGATGCGCAGGAATTGGAGAGCGGGACCAAGTTCGCCGGATTTGGTAATGGTCTCCAGTCCCTGACTTCTAGTCTGCCAGACACCCGCGGCGATTATGTCGCGGGTGTGGCGCGTCTGCTCCCAGCAGCGCACCGTCGCATCGTATACGCAGGGGGGCAGGTTCAGGATGTCACCTGACTCCGATCATAACTAGAAAGAAGAGGACTTGACAATGCAAAAGCACAGTTACAGCGCTCGCATCGGCGAGCATGAGATCATCATTGAGACAGGCACGTTGGCCCGTCAGGCTGGCGGCGCCGTCACCGTGCGCACGGGAGACTCCGTCCTTCTCGCCACGGCCACGACATCACGGAAACCGCGCGAGGGGATGGATTTCTTACCCTTGACCGTAGACTACGAAGAGAGACTCTACGCTGCCGGACGCATCCCCGGCAGCTTCTTCCGCCGGGAGGGGCGTCCCAGCGAGGCTGGCATCCTCCTGTGCCGCCTCGTGGATCGCCCGCTGCGTCCCCTTTTCCCAAAGGGGTATCGCAACGATGTCCAGGTCATTCTTACCGCCCTTTCGGCTGACCAGGAGAACTACCTGGACATCCTCGCCATCATCGGTGCCTCGACGGCGCTGACAATCTCCGACGTCCCCTTTGACGGCCCTGTGGGGGCTGTGCGGGTTGGCCACGTGGATGGGGAGTACGTCTTCAACCCCACGGTCATGCAAATGGAGCATAGCATCCTTGACCTCCGCATGAGCGGAACCGAGGATGCCATCTTAATGGTGGAGGCTGGCGCGCACGAGGTACCCGAGGACATGATCCTGGAAGCGCTACAGCAAGGCCATCGGGAGATGCAGGAGATCATCCAGCTACAGAAGCGGATGGCCGCCGAGCTAGGCAAGCCCAAGCGGACGTTCGTCCCCGCGTTGCCTTCAGACGAGGTGCGAGCCGCTGTGGCATCGCGGTTGGGGAATCGTCTGGCTGAGATCCTTCGCAGTACTTTGTCCAAGGAAGAGCGGAACGCTGCCTTGCGCACAGTGCGGCAGGAGTTGGTGACTGATCTGGAGGAGAATCTTGACCCGCGAGAGGTCAAAGAGGTCTTCGATGACATCCTCAAGGAGATGGTGCGCCAGCGTATCCTGAACGAAGGCATCAGACCAGATGGGCGCGACACCACGACCATTCGTCCCATCTCTGTCCAAGTAGGCATGCTGCCCCGCACGCATGGCAGCGGCCTCTTCACCCGTGGGGAGACTCAGGTGCTGACCATCGCCACTCTGGGCACGCCTCGAGAGGCGCAGAAGCTGGACACGCTGCAACCCGAGGACAGTAAGCGTTTCCTGCATCACTACAACTTTCCTCCCTATTCCACCGGCGAAACCCGTTTTCTGCGCGGCCCCAAGCGCAGGGAGATCGGACACGGCGCTCTGGCAGAGCGAGCCCTTGCGCCCATGGTTCCAGAAACGGATGAGTTTCCCTACACGATCCGCTTGGTGTCCGAGGTGTTGGCGTCCAATGGTTCCAGTTCTATGGCCTCTGTCTGCGGAAGCACGCTAGCGCTGATGGATGCTGGGGTGCCTATCAAACAGCCGGTGGCGGGTATCGCCATGGGGCTGGTCACGGATGGTGGTCACAGCGCGATCCTAAGCGACATCCTCGGTATGGAAGACCACGTGGGCGACATGGACTTCAAGGTTGCTGGAACCCGCTATGGCATCACGGCCCTACAGATGGACATCAAGATCAAGGGCCTCAGTTACGAGATCTTGGAGCAGGCTCTTAATCAGGGGCACGAGGGGCGGCTGCATATTCTGGACAAGATGCTGGAAGTGCTGGCCGAACCAAGAGCGGAGATGTCACAGTACGCGCCGAGCATCGTGACCATCCACGTTGACCCTGACAAGATCGGCAAGATCATTGGTCCTGGTGGTAAGATGATCCGTGCCATCCAGGAAGAGCACGGCGTCAAGATTGACATCGATGATGACGGCTCCGTCTACATTGCCGCTACCGATGGCCTGGCCAGTAAGGCGGCCATCGCAATGATCGAAGGGCTCGTTGAAGAGGCCGCTATCGGCAAGATCTACACTGGTAAAGTGGTACGCACGGAGAACTACGGCGCCTTCGTGGAGATTCTGCCGGGCACAGATGGCCTGGTGCACATCTCGCAACTGGCCGACTATCGGGTGCCCAGCGTAGAGGACGTGGTTCGGGTGGGGGACGAGATCATGGTCATGGTCATCGACATCGATCCTGTCACCCGCAAGATCCGGCTCTCCCGCCAGGCCGTGTTGGAGGGGTGGTCAGCGGAGGAAGCGCGTGAACGTGACCGCCGCCCCTCTGGAGGACAGCGTCCTTCCCGTCCCGGCTCGGGCGATTCCCGCAGGAGCGGATCAAGGTCGGATGACAGCGAGCGACGCCGGACGCCTCCACGCCGCCGGCGCTAGGAGATCGGCCAATAGCTGAGCGGAAAGGACACGAAAGGAACGAAAATATGTACAAAGCCTCGGCCATCAAGCGATAGGGACATGGACATCAACGACGTGCAACATACATCTGTCGACGCACCACCCGGCGGACGGGGGCGCTGGGTGAGAGCGGTTCTGCGCGAACTGCTGGAAACGATCGTTCCAGCGGTGCTCATTGCCGCGCTCATCCATCTCTTCCTAGCTCAGGCGACGCGAGTCTATGGCCAGAGCATGGAACCCAACTTGCACACAGACCAGCGGCTGATCGTGGAGAAGGTCTCCTATCGCTTTCATGGTCCTCGTCGGGGTGACATCGTGGTGCTCAAGCAGCCGAGCTGTGATGATTGCGAGCTGCTGATAAAGCGGATCGTCGGATTGGCTGGCGAGGAGGTCGCCGTCCGCGATGGCCAGGTGTATGTTGATGGCCAACCACTGGAGGAGCTCTACCTGTCCCAGGTCACCCGAGGGCACTACGAGTCTGTGCGGGTGCCTCCCTTGCACGTTTTCGTGCTCGGCGACAACCGTGGCGCTTCGAACGATAGCCGTTCGTTTGGCTTCATTCACCGTGACGAGATCCTCGGCAGGGCCTGGGTCTCCTACTGGCCGCTTGATGAGGTCGGTCTGGTGAGATAGCAGCCCGGGAGGCCTCCCTCTTTCATGGCCGCTTCCGATTCCTCTGGATTGTCTAGCATGAGCACTCGTTGGAGTCCGCTCACCAAAGGCGTCATCGTCGTCAGCAGCGTCATCGCTACGGTCTGGATGCTCTTCCGCTTCAGCAGGCTGCTGTCCCCGGTGATCGTGGCCATCATGTTGGCCTACGTGGTGAACCTGCCGGTCTCCTGGATTGTGCGACGCACACGTTGGCCGCGTACGCCCGTGGTGGCCGGCGTGTTCGTTGTGCTGATCGTGCTGCTGACCCTGGCGCCGGTGTTGATCACCCCTAGGCTGGTCGCTCTGGTGCGGGCGCTCTACCTGAATATGCAGGAGGTCATCTCGACCATCCAGCAATTGACGGCCCGTCCCCTCATCCTGTTCAACGTGGAAATCCCCACGGCAGACCTGGCGACGCAAGTGACCGGCGCGCTGGCTGACCTGCTCTCTCCCTTCGCCTCCGGCGCCATTTCTTTTGCCTTCGGCGCGGCGACCACTGTTGGCTGGCTGTTTCTCATCCTCGTCGTTTCCTTCTACATGGTCAAGGATGCCGGGCGGTTAGCTCGTTACGTGGAGGAGCGCCTTCCCCCTGCCTACGAGCAGGAGTTTCAGCACCTGGGTCGCGAGCTGGGCGAGATCTGGGATGGGTTCTTTCGGGGCAGCCTCATCGTAGGCGTCATCGATGGCCTCGTTTTCGCCATTGTGCTGACCATCATCGGCATGCCCAACGCACTGATGCTGGCGCTG
>CAZPMV010000011.1:13693-25301 GCA_964587335.1 uncultured Anaerolineales bacterium | reverse complement strand
TCTTTTGATTCTACCGTAGGTGGCTGCTAGAAGATCGCTGATGCCCGCTTGTGGCACCCCTCTTTGATGACGCTCACGCCGGGGTCGGGTGACGGGATGAATGGATACGCAGTAGCTCAGCAGCCTCTCGCGGCGCAACACCTCTTCGGCCAAGGCCAGCTTCCCCATGATCGGCACCCCATCGACCGAATGCACTCGGTACAGGCCGGTCGAGTTGAACACATCGAGGTCTGACGGGATGTACACACCCGACCAGAGATGGGGGTGTTCCATGAAGAACCTGCCGACCAGGTCATGCTGGTTGCCCAGCCCACACTCTGCGTCTTGTTGGACAGCAGCAACACACGTGGAGTCTCGATACCACCCATAGCCAGGATGAACAGCTTCGCTTCAACCGAGAACCTGTTGCCCTCCAAGCAGGCCACGCGCAGGCGGGCCGCCGCCCGCCCCGTGTCCGTCGTCTCGACTTCCACTACGTTGGCATGGAGATAGGTCGTGAGGTTGCGCGCCCGGTCGATCTGCTCGCGGTACTCACCGTAGAAGGGATCACGCGGGCCGAACTGGAATATCGTCGTTTCGACAGGCCCGCCGAGAGGGAGACGGCGGGACGCCTCCGAGTCCTCCCAGGCGCCAACATCATACCTGTAAGGCCCGATCTGGCAGACAGCGTGAGCCCGCTCGTAGAACGGATCGAGATGCGCTTTGCTGAAAGGCCAGCCGCTATACGGCACCCAGTCACGTTCCTCAAAATCAATAGGATCCAGAGGTCGCAAGCGGACACCGAAGCGATGGTAGCCGATCTCAACGTGCCAGCGGTGGCTTGTACCGCCGAAGGCGCGAGCCCCGTGAGTGTCGAGCGGGTAGTAGGGATAGCCGACGTTCTCACCCCAGTACAGCGACTGCGTCGCCCTGTCAGGTCCCAGACCGCCGCTTTCCAGGAGACAGACCCGAAACTCCCGGTCTATGAACTCGCGGGCCAACGTGATCCCGGCTATGCCGGCGCCGGCGATGCACACATCCGTCTCAATCGTCTCGTTCTCAGGCACCGAGCGAGCATCAATGAGCATAGAATCCTTCACCCTTGTAGCATGGCATCAATGTGACCATCTTGGCCTGGGGCCCAGCCATGACGTCGTGCCCCACCTGCGGGCTGCAGCGGCCACTTCAGAAGATAGTGGCGGTGACCACTTGCCGTTGGGAAGCAGCGGGAGATAAACAGGGTAGGTCACCACTTCCGTAGGCGTGGCGGTGGGCGTCGCCGTGGGGGTCGCCGTGGGAGTAGCGGTGGCCGCAGGCGTGGGCGTGCTGGTGGATGTCGGCGTGTGGGTAGGTGTGCTGGTGGGCGTCGGTGTGCTGGTCGGCGTGTACGTTGGCGTTGCAGTGCTCGTCGGCGTCGCAGTGGGCGTCGGCGTGGCCGTGGGCGTATCAGTGGGCGTCGGCGTGTAGGTGGCAGTTGGCGTGGGGGTCGGAGCGACGATGACCACCGCCGCATCATCGAGAACTGCCAACACTGTGGTGCCATTCTGGTCCACAGCGGTCGTCACGCCGCCCCGGTTCACCGCCGGGTCGCAGGCGGCGACAGCCTCAAAGTCCACGGTGATCGTCCGGCTGTGGCCAGTGTTGAGCCGGCCCAGGTCGTACCAGAGGAGCAAATGGCGGTCGGCCAGCACATTGTCGGGCTCCGGTTCTGCCCCCAGGTAGCTGAGGCAGGCATCGTCGAAGTTATCGGTCAGCGGCAGTGTGGTGACATCGGTCGGGCCAATGTTCTCAATAAGGACATCGAATCGCACCGTCTCGCCAACATCAGCGATGCCGTCTACCGGCTGCAGCAAACTCTTGGTCAGTCTCAGGCGAGGCTGAGGCGCTGGCGTAGGGGTCGGCGTGTTGGTGGGCAAGCGAGTCGGCGTGGGTGTCGCCGCCGACCCGATGAGGACCTTCAGCGCCGCGAACCAGTTCCAAGCCATGTCTCGGTACCCATCTGCATTGGGATGTTTCTTGTCGTACATCAACTCCGGCCTCGCCTCGCCCGAGCTACCAAGGAAATGAAACCAATTGCTCTCGAAGTACAGGTCCTCGTTATGCACTTGAGACTTCAGTTGATTGTTGTAGGCCCGCATACACGCAGAGTCGCATATATCGGCTTTCTGGTTAGGTATCATGGCCGAGAGGATGATCTGGGGGTGGGACCCATTGGGGTTGGTATGGCCTATCACCAGATTGACGATCTGTTGCACCTCGGCGCGAGTGGATGAGGCAGACTCTCCTGACCACAGATCATTGCCTCCAACCATCAACAGGACGAACTCGGGATCGTCCTGGTTCATCCAACCCGCAGTCCGGTCGCGGACCCAGTTGGCTTTCACGCCACCTTCCCCGCGGTTGATTACTTCGAACATACCAGAGCCATACTCGTTGTTCAGGATCGTCTGCAACCGGGCAGGATAGGCTCTCCAATCATGCCAGGGATAGCCCTTGGTGATGCTGTTGCCCAGGCAAGTCACCACCCGCCCTGAGGCAGCACTGGCGGCAGTCGGGCTTGCCATCCCAGCCACAGCTACAATGAGGACAAGGCAGACAAATAGCCTGAGGTAGATGATGAACGGCTTCTTCATGTGGGACTGCCTTTGGTTACCATTCCCTCGTTGCGAATCCGAGCATGATCGCTTGCGGCCATGCCCCGCGCAGTGCACTCGAGTTCTCAGGAAGGAGCGAAGTACACATTCTGCTCAGCGCGCAGCGTATCGCACAGCCGGCCCGCTGGCAACTCCACGTCATCGTACGTGAGAACTTGATCCTTGGGAATGTCCCGCCTCAGGCGGCACCCTACCGCAAGCCCTATCGGCAGCAGGTTCTGCTCGCGTACCACATCGCTGTTCTCGCACAGCCCGTAGGTCATGTAGTAACCGATGCCGTCGAGCACCTGGCCGGCTCTTAGGTCTATCTTGGCCGTGGCGACGACGTCCACACAGGGGCCACCCAGCGGGGCGATGGTGGCATCGCCGAACAGCACAGCCCGCGCCACCGTGCTGGGCACCTCCAAATGGCAGAGATGATAGGGTGTATAGAAACAGTACAAGGGACCAGAGCCCAGCTTGTAGTAGTTCAAGTAGTGCTGCTGCAGGGGATGATGATGATGATGGAGCGTGCCCAGAACAAACACCGCAGGAGCCGGTGCGGCGCCGACAACATAGTCCACGATACCGGGGCCACCGAGAAGATCTTCCAGCGGGAAGCAGTCCATCGCCTCCTGAATGGGAGTGCCCCGCTCCACGGTCGGACCGTACATGCCCCGCTGCCCAACCCTCATGCCCGTAGCGTTGGCCACAATAGCCTGCTCAAGGGAGATCTTGCTGCCGTCGGCGAACGAGGTGACCATATGTGGCTTCTGGCGCCACTTCCGGGCGAACCCTTCCTGGGTCGTCGGGTTACGATACGGGTCATGAAGCCCCTTGATGTTGCCACACATCACAGGCTTCACCCCGATCCCCTTCACGAACCGATAGAGATTCATCTCCACGCCGGGCTGGTCACCATCGACGTTGGTTACGACCACGGCGGCCCTGTCAGCGTAGACCTTGAGGATGGGGCCAACCGTACCATCGAGTTCGGCGTTCATCAGGATGGTATGTTTGCCGTTCTCGATGGCCCTCATAGCGACGTGGGCGCCGAACTCCACAGCGCCGGTGACCTCGATCACTGCGTCGATGTTCTCGGCCTGGCAGAGCAGCATAGCATCGTCAGTGACCGCATACAGCCCCCGATCCACAGCATCCTCAAGTTGGCCTACGGTCTCGACGACTCGAAGGTCCTCAGCGCCGGCCTCCGCATAGGCCCGTCGCGCCCCTTCGAGGTGGCGGCTGGAAATCGCCACCATCTCCATTCCCGGCACGACATTGAGGATCTGCAGGGCAATGCCCCGCCCCATGAACCCAGCCCCCACCATGGCGACCCGGATGGGGTTGCCTTCTCGTTGTCGCTCTTCGAGGGCTTTGTCAACAATGATCACGTAAGCTACCCTTCCGCAGGCCCTTCCGATGCGAACTCCTCGCCCCACGGGAGGAGTTCGGAGATCGGAATGTCCACCAACGTGGCCGCACGCTCGAGAACAGACGCAAGCGTGGATCCCTACGCGATGCCCAGCATGACGATTTCGTGTGTCCCCGCGGGGATATCCACTGCCAAGGCTCCCAACGTGGGAGTGAGCGTGTCATGGAAGCGAATGCCCCCGTTCACATCCTGCACGATGACAACATAGGGGATGTCCGGTGGCAGGCTGGCGTGCGCCAGATCAATCGTCAAGCGCGAGGGATTCGGGTCGGTCACCGTGGCCAGGAGCATCAGAGGGTCCGCCATCACCTCCGCCTGCACCGCCGTCCAATGTTCATCCCCCGTCTGCTCGATGCCCAGCCAGAAGTAGCTCTTGGGCTCGTCGCTGCGGATGTCCAGGCGGCCGGGCGCCGCACTGCTGCGGACGTGCTTCGCCAGCCAGTCCATCTGCCAACGAGAGCCATATCCGCCTGCGCTGTGGCCTCCGTAGTGCCAGAGGAGTTCGATCTGCTCCCCGCCTCGCTCCTGCACAGCGTCGTACAGGTCCTGAGCGTGATGCGGGGGCACCGTGGTGTCGCCCTCTCCATGCACCAGCGCCAACGGCAGCGGCAGCAGGTTGCCCGCCATCTCCAGGCTCGAACGACGCTCGTACTCGAAGCCAACCTGGTCCGGTGTGCCTCCGCACTCAGCGGCAATCTCCTGCTGACGCTCTGACGGCGACTCTCCATACCAAGCGGCCAAATCCGTGGCCCCGACGACATCAATGACCGCCGCAAAGCGATCGGGGTACTTGGCCGCAGTTGTGGCGGCAATCATGCCCCCCATGGACCTACCCAAGAGGTAGACCCGGTCAGGGTCCACGCGGTAGTGGGCATCCATGTAGGCCAGCGTATCCATGATATCATACTGAGAGGCCCGGGAAGCCAGCGCACGGCCGCCCGGCGGATCGCTGGGCTGTTCACCGTGCAGCTCTGGGGCGGCGAACAGCCAGCCCCGCTCTGCCGCAGCCTCAGCGATGGCAATGAGGTAGAGTTGCTCAGAAGGGCTCACCTGCCAATCGTGCAAGGCGATGACCAGCGGTAGTGGAGAGCCTCCGGTGTATTCCGGAGGCAACTGCAGCAGCGCCTGCTGGAGGCTGGCATCATAGCTGCTGGTGAACGTGAACGTGGAAGTAAGGGCCGCAAACTCCCCCACCGCCAGGAGAAGGTCATGTTCTCCCGGCGGGACGCTCACCGTCAGGGACCCCAGCGCGGGGGTGATGGTGGTGTAGGAACGGACAGCTTCATCCACCCCTTGCACAGCTACCGCGTAGCGCGAGCCAGGCGGCAGGCCTGCGCCAGCCAGGTCAATCGTCAGATTGACAGGACGCAGGACGCTCGCCGACCCGACAAGGATCTGATCATCCACCATCACCTCTGCTTCCACCGCCATCCAGTGATCGCGATCGTCCACATACCCAACCATGCCCGATCCCAGCACCAGCGGCAGGTAGTGTTGTTGATTCCCACGCTCATACTCGACATTCAGCCAGAAGTAGGGCTTCTCCTCGTCGCTGTGGATGTCCAGACGGGTCGGAGCTGCATCACTGCGCACGTGGTTCGCCAGCCAGGCCATCTGCCAATCAGGGTCGTACTCGCCTGCATTGTGCCCCCCCTCGTGCCAATACAATTCGACTAGGTCGCCGCCCCGCCGCTGCACGGCGTCGTACAGGTCTTGCGCATGATGGGGGAGCACAGTGGTATCGGCCTCGCCATGCACCAACGCCAACGGCAGCGGCAGCAGGTTGCCCGCCATCTCCAGGCTCGAACGACGCTCGTACTCGAAGGGCGCCTGCTCAGGTGTGCCACCGCACTCGGCGGCAATACTCTCCTCGAGCCACAGGGGGGCCTCCACGTGCCAAGCCGTCAAGTCGGTGATCCCGGCAACATCCACGGCAGCGGCGAAGCGGTCCGGATACTTGGCAGCGGTCGTCGCAGCGATCATACCCCCCATGGATTTGCCCACCAGGTAGATCCGGTCAGGGTCCACGTCGTAGTTGGCATTCACGTACGCCACCGCATCCATGACGTCGTACTGAGAAGCCAGAGACGCCAGTGCACGCCCGCCCGGCGGATCGTGCGGTTCCCTGCCGTGCATTTCCGGCGCGGCGAACAGCCAGCCTTGTTGATTCGCGGCCAGGCCCCAGTACTTCAGGGCTCTCCAACGCTCTCCACTCCAGCCGTGCAGGCCTACGACCAGCGGCAGGGAGCCATGATCGTAGCCCAATGGCAGTTGCAGCACAGCCTGCTGGGAGCTGCCATCGTAGCTGCTATCGAAGGTGGAATCCAGCAATGCCGCCGCGGTGATGTCCCCCTCCAGAACGAAGTGACCTCGCACAGCGTACCAGGTATCCACAGCATTGGCACTGTTGGTGATCTCCAGGCGGTTGGAGCCACTCAGGACCCAGCCAGGATCATCCAGCAACCATTGCACAGGGACGGGATCTGTGTCGCAATCCTCGCCTCCCAGGCCGGGCTCCACCTGTCCCACCAAGTGACCGTTCAGGAACACATCGTGGGCACCGTGGGCATTGGCGATTTCCATGCGCAAAGTCGCCTTCGTCGGCGTGCCAGCCCACACCAGATAGACCTCTTCCGAGGCAGTTGGGGTCTCCGGGCCCACTATGAGGCAGCCCGTCATTGTAGAGGCGACAGAGGCCAAAGTGGGAGAGTGTTGCCCCCAAGCGGTCGATTCTGCCTGCACGGGAGCGGGGGAAGCGAACAGGCCCAAAGCCACAAACGCCAACAGTACGGATGATACAGAACGTCGCGTGTTGATCGAGCACATGTGATCAGCTAAAGCAAGAAATCCGGCCAACTCTCATCCTTGTCCGAGATCACCTGAACTCCACGGGGCCAATCGATGCCAAAGCCTGGATCATTGTACCGCACGCCGCGTTCAGACTCTGAGGAATAGAACTGCGACACCAGATAGATGACCTCGGTGTTGTCCTCCAGGGTCTGATAGCCGTGGGCGAAGTTCTCTGGGACATAGAGCATCTTGTAGTTGCCCGCCGTCAATTCCACGCCCAACCACTGCTTGAAAGTGGGTGACTGCGGTCTCAGATCAATGACCACATCGTATATGGCGCCTCTGGTGCACCGCACCAGCTTGGTTTCTTCACAGGGCGCCACCTGGTAGTGCATGCCCCGCAGCGTCCCCCTGCCCTTGCTGAAGCAGACATTGGTCTGGGCGACGCGCGACACCAAGCCGTGCGCTTCGAATTCTCTCTGACACCACGTCCGGGCAAAGAAACCGCGCTCGTCTTCCCGCTTCTCTGGCAAGATAATGTAGGAGCCCGTTAGCTTGGTTGACTGAAAAAACACGCTGCCTTCCTACTCAGGCCCCCTGCCCGTGCCAAGGAACTCACGGTACCAACTGATGGTTAGGGCCAAACCTTCTTCCAAGCTGTATCGAGGTACCCAGCCAAGCAAACGACTGGCCTTTCCGGAATCCAGGTACTGGTCGCGGATCTCAGCCAGGGAGAGATTCAAGATGATGGGCTCCAGGTCGCCACGCCCCATCAGTTCCAGTATCTTGAGAGTCAGATGGAGCACGGTGATGGGACTCCCGCAACTGAAGTTGAAAGCTTCGCCCCGAATGGTCATATTCGGAGTCCTCTCGGCCAGCAGCAAGTATGCCTCCACCACATCGGACACAAAAATGTAGTCACGGGTGTATTCGCCATCACTGCGTAAGACAGGCTGCTGATCGCACAACACGCTGCGAACGGTACCTGGCACAATCCGACTCCAGTTCAGATCGCCCCCGCCATACACGTTCCCACACCTCGCCACTGTGACCGGGAGATCGTAGGTGTAGGCGTACGTCCGAGCAATCAAGTCGGCGCAGCTCTTGCTTACATCGTAGGGATGACGCCCGCGGGGAGACATGTCCTCAGTGTAGGGCAGGTTCTCCACCTCGCCATAGGCCTTGTCGCTGCTCGCTACTACCACCCGCTCCACCAAGTCGTTGTGAACTCGACAAGCCTCCAGCAGGTTGTAGGTACCGCGTATGTTGGCCTCGAAGGTCTGTAGGGGGCTGCGCAATGCCGTACCCACGATAGTCTGCGCTCCCAGGTGGAAGACAACGTCGATTTCGTGCTCGCTGATGGCTCGCTCCAGTGTAGCGTAATCCTCCAGGTCCCCGCTGACAACCGTAGTGCCGTTGATATCGCCGCTGCGAATAAGCTCACTCTGCGGGTTCCAGTCGCGAACCAGAGCGACCACGTAGGTCCCTTCGTGAAGAAGCCGTTTCACAAGCCACGAACCGACTATCCCTGTAGCACCAGTGACGAATACGCGATGCTCTTGCCAATTCATCACTTCTCGACCCAGGTTCTCCAGGGAGCCTTGCCGGAGTTCCACAGTTCTTCCAGTATGTTCTTTTCCTTGAGCGTGTCCATGCATGACCAGAAACCATAGTGCCTATAGCCCAGAAGTTGACGGTCATGGGCAAGCTGCACGACAGGATCGCGCTCCCAGATGGTCTCGTCGCCATCAATGTAGTCTATGACCCCGGAGTTGAGCACGAAGTACCCACCGTTTATCCACCCTTCGCTGGCCTCAGGTTTCTCGTGGAACTCAGTGATCTGGTTCTCTTCGAACCCGATTCTGCCAAACCGCGCAGGAGAACGCACCGTTGTGACAGTGGCCAGCTTACCATGCGACCTGTGGAACTTCAACAGTGCCTGGACGTCCAGATCGGCTACACCATCTCCATAGGTGAACATGAACGTTTCGTTCTCGTCCAGCCAACCCCGCAACCTCTTGAGGCGTCCACCGGTCTGAGTGTACAATCCCGTATCCACGAGGTGGATCTTCCAGCGCGGCTGGTTGCCATCGTGAACAGCAACCTCCCCAGTCGCTAAGTCAATCGAGATATCGTTGTTGATGGCGTAGAAATTGAGGAAGTACTCTTTGATAACCTCTCCCTTGTAGCCTAGCGCAATGATGAACTCATCCACGCCACTAGCACCGAGGAGATTCATAATATGCCACAGGATGGGTCTGCCCCCGATCTCTACCATGGGCTTGGGACGCAGCGCAGTTTCCTCCGACAGGCGTGACCCGAATCCACCCGCCAGGATAATCGCTTTCATGCTTCCGCCTTCTCAGTCGATAGCTCAACAGATCCGCGTCCATGGGGAGTGAACTGCGTGCTCCATTGCAGGAGCGGTCTCACGACGCCGCGCATGGGGCCAGCGTAATCGCCCCGGGCCGAATCACCCCCATCAATGCTGTCAATGACCCGAAAAGCAACCGCCTCACCTACGCTGAATTGGACAATGATCGGATCCACGGCAATCAGGGCCGAGCGGACAAACAGCGTGCCTTCGGTCAGCAAGTTGCCTGGAATCCAGGCAGTGCTCACATACCGGCCTGCTGGACGGGGGCGGCCCCGCCAATCAGGGTCAAGGTCATTGGCGGCAAAGGCCTCTACACCTTGTTCGTTGTAGAAGTGAAAGTTAGGCAGAAGCACACGGCCTGGCTTGAGCACGTCATACTCCATCTCGACTCCAACGGGACGACGGATGTCCAGGGAATCCGCAATCTGACCGTCCTCTGTCCGTACCCGAACGGCTCGCAGACGCGCGACTTCACCACCTGGCGCCTTTGTGGCATCCGGCCATTCGCGTACCGCCGCGGTGCCAAACCCAGAGTTCAGATAGGCACTCACAACCTTGGGCGAAGGGCCATCCGCCGACAATCCACCCTGATCCAACAGGATGGTTCGTTCACACAGTCTGGTGATCGCCGGCATGTTGTGCGACACGAATAGAACCGTCCGACCTTCCTGCCCGACGTCCTGCATCTTGTTCAAGCACTTCTTCTGAAACCGCGCGTCGCCCACCGCCAGCACTTCATCCACCAACATGATCTCCGGCTCAAGATGCGCGGCCACGGCAAAAGCTAGACGCATGTGCATGCCACTGGAATAGCGCTTGACCGGCGTGTCAATGAACTTCCGTATCTCCGCAAAAGCCACGATCTCATCAAACTTGCGATGAATCTCCGCTCTCCTCATCCCCAGAATGGCGCCGTTCAGGTAGATGTTCTCCCGTCCCGTCAACTCAGGGTGGAAACCTGTCCCCACTTCCAGCAAAGAGCCCACCCGACCGCGGATCGCGGCGTACCCTTTCGTGGGTTCGGTGATTCGAGAAAGGATCTTCAGCAGTGTGGTCTTGCCCGCTCCGTTGGGGCCGATGACGCCGACCACCTCGCCGCGCTTCACCTCAAAAGAAACATTCTGGAGAGCCCAGATGGTGTTATCGTCAGCACGCTGAACGTCAGACCGGCGAGATAGTCCCGAACGCAATCGTCGAAAAGGAGTGGATACGGCATCGGCCAGGGCATCGCGCAGAGTGGCGTAGCGCTCCCTCTTACCATTAAGGTCGTACTGCTTGCCCAGGTTAGCAACACGTATGGCAACGCCGTTCATGGCTCACACCACATCGGCAAAAGTCCTCTCCATGCGCCGGAAGTACACAAGTCCACCTACGAGGAGTAAGACGACCGCCAAGGCTGAAACGACCACCAGCGTTCTCGTTCCCCACGCCTGACTGCCCAGCAAAGCCCACCGGAATCCTTCCACCACGCCCACCAGTGGATTCAGGCCATACAGAGCACGAAATCCCTCCGGTACCAGACTGCTTGAATAGGCAATAGGTGTGGCATAGAACCACAACTGAGTGATGAAGGGAACAATGTGGTGCACATCCCGATACTTCACATTCAGCGCCGACATCCACAAGCCCACAGCCAAGGCTGCCCCCATGGCCAACAAGATGAACAGTGGCAATGTCCAGATATACACTGTGAGCCTGATGCGGTAGTAGAACATCATGCCCAGCAACACCAAGAAGGCAATGCCGAAATCCACTAGACCCGCCAGAACGGCCGATATGGGGATGACCAGACGAGGGAAGTACACCTTGGTAATCAGTCTCTGGTTGGTCACCAGACTGTTGCTGGAGTCTGTCACCGCCCGAGCAAAGAGCTGCCAAGGCAACAAGGCAGTGTAGTTGAAGATCGGATAGGGGAAACCGTCGGAGGGGACGTTGGCCAAACGACCGAAGAACACGCTGAACACAACCATGGTGAGGACAGGCTGCAGAATCGCCCAGGCGGCCCCCAACACAGTCTGCTTGTAACGCACCTTGATGTTCCGCCAGACAAGGAAGTAGAGTAGCTCGCGATACTCCCAGAGATCGCGTAGGTCGAGTGACACCCAACCCCGCGAGGGGCGGATGATGGTGATAGGCGATTCACTCGACGACTCATCGAGCGACAAAGCCATCTGGCATGCGGGAGCCTCTTGCTGTACCGCTGTCACCGCCTCACCCTTTTCCCACCCACTTGCAGCGATTCTCCCTGTACCATTCAATCGTTCGCCGCAGCCCTTCCTCAAAGGGTGTGCTGGCTGTGAACCCAAAGAACCGTTCGGCGCCGCTGGCATCCAGACAGCGCCGGGGTTGACCATCGGGCCTGCTCGTATCCCACACGATGCTGCCCCGAAACCC
>CAZPMV010000011.1:0-13593 GCA_964587335.1 uncultured Anaerolineales bacterium | reverse complement strand
TCTCTAGATCGAAGTTGTCGCCTGGGCCATACATGTTCACTGGCAACAGAAAAACGGAGTTGAACCCATACTGCTGCCGATAGGCTTGAGACTGCACCAACAGCATCTTCTTGGCCAGACCGTAGGGCGCATTGGTCTCTTCCGGATACCCGTTCCACAGGTCATCTTCCTTGAAGGGTACCGGAGTGAACTTGGGATAGGCACACACTGTGCCCAGCGCAACGAACTTCTCCACACCGAACCGCCAAGCCTCGTGGAGGAGAGGCACACTCATCATCAAGTTGTCATAGAAGAACTCAGCAGGGCACACCAGATTCGCTCCGATACCGCCCACTCGGGCGGCCAGGTGAATCACGATATCTGGTCGAGCATCGGCGAGCATGCGGCGAATGGCATCCAAATGCCGCAAATCGTACTCCTCACTGCGCGGCACAACGATCTCGGCCCTGCCGCGTTGCCGAAGCTTCTCCACCACGAAGGTACCCAAGAAGCCAGCACCGCCCGTGACGACGACCCGCTTGTCCTTCCAGAACCCTCTGCTATCCGGCCACTGGTCAATCACTGATTCGTCCATCTCTTTTCTATCTACAGGAACTGCACGTCCGTCAGCCGCGCTCCGCCCTCCCGGTCAATTCGACGCCAGGACTCCAGATCACGCACAACCTGGCCCTCCTACTCGTTCCGAGGAGGCGCGCCTGACCAGGCGGGACAGGATCGGACTGCGCAAGGCACGGCAAGGGCGCCCCTTGGCAGCACGGTAAGGGAGTTTTGTCCGGATCCAAGACAGAGTCACGTTGAAGAGCCAGTCGTCCTATGCAGAACCGCCCGGAGCGTAGGCTACAACAGGTAGTCCGTTTTCGGCCCATGCCCTACTGCCAATGCCTGCAAGCTTGGTCTGACACGCATTCACTACATGCAATACCACCCTGACTAGAAGCCTTGGGCCAAAGAAACCACGGCAAGATCACCCAGCGCAACAAAACGAGAAGCGTTCATGCTCCTGCTGCACCACCCGCAATCTTCGAACCCGCCTCTAAAGAAGATGCTGCCCTTCTTGCAGGCGCCCATCCGATTGGTCGACGGATGCGGTGATCGGGGCACAAACGCTGATATCACTGGGGGTATACTTGATGACCACATCTCATGCGTTGTTCGCGCGCAGAGAAGCAGGGACTGCTTCTCTGCATACATCAACGCCACCTAAAACAGTATAGCCCCTGTGCAGGATTTTGTCAAAACCGTACGGCAGACCGTGCGTTACTGCGGATGCCACCAGACGACTTCAGGTCACTGGCACAGAAGCGGGGCAGGCTTTCCACTCTGTGGCTACACAGGGTCCGAATGCCTGCCCCATATGTGCTATTGCACACCGTGATTTGGCAGCACCACTTCAGGTCAACTGCTCCTGATGACGCCTAACACCGCCCATTCCTGTCTAGCGCACGATCAGTGGCAGATAGGCAGCATATACAGACGGCGTCGCTGTCGGCGTGTTCGTCGGCGCGAGTGTTGGTGTCTCCGTCGGCGTAGCCGTCGGCGTGCTGGTGGGCGTGTTCGTCGGCGTTGGCGTGGACGTTGGCGTGTTCGTCGGCGTCGGCGTGTCCGTCGGCGTCGGCGTGTCCGTCGGCGTCGGCGTGTTCGTCGGTGTCGGTGTGACGGTGGGCGTGTTCGTCGGCGTCGGCGTGTTCGTCGCTAGGGGAGTGGGCGTAGGATAGGCCAAGTCGTCAAGATGGTCCAGACAGTAGTTCCGGTACACTTGACCTGTACCTGTAATCTGCTTCGTGCGAGGATTGAAGAGAGCACCATGTGAGTTGAAGTTGGACCCATCCCCCGTATCGTCAAGGCTGTACCACATCCATCGTTGCACTAGGCGACATTCGTCGTCTGGATGACCCAACTCACAATCCTTGGCATTGAAGAGGTAGTCAAACGTGCCCACCATGAAATCCTGAACAACCTGGGCGCTGTCCATAGACTGGCCATCGCATTCTGGATGTTTGTACATCACACCATACTCAGAGATGATGAGTGGTTTGTTCTGCTGTCCCCGATCCTTCATCCACTGGCGCAAAGCCCGGATCTGCTGGTCGAAGATATCCATGTCTATGTGCGAGCAGTCATCTTCATACAACACACCGGTTTGCGGGTCACCGGGCAATCCTGGCGGGATACCAGCGCCATAGCTATCCTGCTCTTCTTTGAAAATGAAGTTGTGGACGTTCCACACGTCCACGGGCATAGGTTCACCATACAGATCCTGGTAGGTATCCCAGACAATGGAGAGATACTGCAGGCGCAGAGGCGTTGCCTGGATCACGCCGCCAATAGCCACCTGAGCAGCAGGGTCGGCGCCCTTTATCACATGATAGAGATCATGATACGCCACAGCATATACTTCCGGCAGCATCTCATCCTGGCCACCACCAGGCCAGTCCACACGATCCATCTCGTTGCCGATCATCCACAGTGAGCCAGGGTTGGCTACGGCAGTCTGTACGATGAAACCTGCACTCGGCCAGAACAGGTAGTCGTAGGGCTCGGCATACGGGCACGCCTCTCGGTCCCAGTACCACCTCCTGCCACACGCCAGTTTCTGGTGCACTCGTATCGTCTGCACGTAGTCCATGCCATTGGCTCGGGCAGGGTTCAAGCGCACAAGCCAGTCCGCGTACAAGCCAGCTTTCACAGACTCGACCTCAGGATAGCGGTAGATGTTACTCTCCGGGTTGGGACTGGCATCAAAACCCAAGCGCCAGCATAAGTCAGTGGGCGGATCTGCCCTGGGCGCCCTGGCCTCGGCATTGGCCAAGATAGTCGCCCCCTGCATGTTCACGAAGGCGATCAGAACAGCGAGTAATACAAAAGGGACCAACAACCAACGGGTTTTCGTCATCACTGCCTCCTCACATTGGATTAGTGCGCATCGGGAGGTGAAGCTCCCTTCTAGTTAGGGCGCATTATACACAGGGGCAGGGAATCAGGCAAATCGGCAGGGGACTCGATGGGCAAGGCTTTGTGCCCCCCGCCCTCTTGTGGTATAATGGGATTATCCGATCAATATGCGGCGTCCCTGCTGTGCGGAAGCCCAGGCGCGCAGCACCGTTCGCTGGGACAGCGGGACGCGCAGAAGGAGTCGCACCACTATGATGGTTCCCGTTTCCGTTGAGAGTGTGCGAGCAAGCCTGATGTCACCACAGCGGCTGGTGGTTTTGAAGCAGGCAGGCGAGGAACGGTATCTGCCCATCTGGATTGGGCCCTTCGAGGCTGATGCCATCGCCATGGAATTGCAGGGGATAGAGAGCCCGCGCCCCATGTCACATGACCTGCTGAAACAGGCCATTCTCGTCCTCGGCGGCAAGGTCTCCTGCGTGGCCGTCCACACCCTACGACACGATACCTTCTTCGCCAGTGTGGTGTTGAACCAGCGCGGACAAGAGCTGAGACTGGACGCTCGCCCCAGCGACTCCATCGCTCTGGCCGTGCGTGCGAAGGCCCCCATTCTCGTGGACAGTTCGGTGATGGATCGCGCAGGCCTCACCAGAGAGAGGGACATGCGTGAACAAGAGCAGGAACAGCCCGACGAAGAGACCTTGGAGGTCTTCCGAGAATTCATTGAAGAGCTGAGCTTTGATGATTCCGGTGAGAGGGCAGAAGAGGACGCCTAGATGAGCGCAAGCGAAGGACCGGACAAGACGATTCCTTCCAATCTGGAAGCGGAAGAAGCTGTGCTGGGATCACTGCTCATCGATCCCGATGCCATCATCAAAGTGGCTGGCCTGCTGAAAGCCGCAGACTTCTACCGCGAGAAGCATGGCTGGATCTATCAGGCCGCGCTGGACCTGCACGAACGCCGTGAGCCGGTTGACTTCGTCACCCTCTGCGATGAGCTGAGACGGCGTGAGCAGTTGAACGAGGTGGGTGGCGCCGCGCACATCACCGCGCTTATCAATGCTGTGCCTACCGCCATCTACGTCGAGCACTACGCCCACATTGTGGAGCGCACTGCGGTCCTGCGACGATTGATCACCGCCGCAGGCCGCATCGCAGCGCTGGCCTACGAAGGGGGCGAAAGCGCCGATGACGTCGTGGACAAGGCCGAACAAGAGATCTTCAGCATCTCCAAGAGGCGCGACCGGCGAGACCTCCTGCCCATCAAACACAAGATGAAAGAGGTCATTGACCGCATCGAGTACCTGCAGCAGCACCAGGGTGAGCTGCTGGGCGTTCCCACCGGCTTCGCCGACCTGGACACGATTCTGGGCGGCCTGCAGAAGTCGGACATGATCATCATCGCTGGCCGCCCCGGCATGGGGAAGTCCAGCCTGGCCACGAACATCGCACTGCACGCGGCGAAGAAGTACAACCTGCACGTCGGTATCTTCAGCCTGGAGATGTCCACAGAACAGTTGGTGCAGCGACTGCTGGCATCGGAGACGGGGATCGACTCTCAGCGTTTGCGACTGGGCAACTTCGATGTGAACGAGTGGCCCAGACTGCTGGAAGCTGGTCGCGTGCTCTCGGAAACCCCCATTTTTATCGATGACACACCAGCCATCACGGCTCTGCAAATGCGCACCAAGGCCCGTCGTCTGCATGAAGAGGAAGCTCTCGACTTGGTCATCATTGACTATTTGCAGTTGATGCGCAGCAGCGTCCGCGCCGAGAACCGGGTACAGGAGATCTCCGCCATCTCCCGCTCGCTGAAGGAACTGGCACGGGAACTGGAGGTGCCTCTCATTGCCATATCGCAGCTTTCCCGCGCCGTCGAACACCGCCAGGACAAACACCCGCAGCTCTCAGACCTGCGCGAGAGCGGCGCGCTGGAACAGGACGCTGACGTAGTCATGTTTGTCTACCGAGATGACGCCTACTATACCGAAGACGAATGGTACGAGAAGTTCAAGACACAGGACAAACCCTACCCCAGAAACGTGGCCGAGGTGATCGTCGCCAAGCACCGCCACGGCCCCACGAATAGGATAGAGCTGTACTTCCACAGAGAACTAACGAAATTCGCCGATCTGGTCAAGCGCCCGCTGGAGCCGGTTGACGAGTACGGTGGGTTTCCCAACGCCTAGGCCAGCAAGCTACAACAAGGATGAGCTGTGAAAGGATTTGCTGGGTTCCCCGGAACCAAGTTGCGTTTGATCTCTATTCCCAGTATCTTCTTCAGTGAGTTGCTGCCAGCCATTGACGACCTGGCGGAGCTGAAAGTCACACTGTTCTGCTTCTGGCTGCTGGGTCACAAGAACGGTGTCTTCAGGGGCATCCGCCGAGAAGAGCTGCTGGCTGACGACTTGCTGCTGGAAGGGTTGGAAACCGCCGAGCGCTCCGGCGCGGCTGCGCTGCGGCACGGTCTGGAGCGAGCTGTGGTCCGCGGCACCCTGCTGCACGTCACCGTTGAGCGAGACGGACAGCCACAAGAATGGTACTTCCTGAACAGCGAGCGGGGGCGTGGAATCGTGGGACAGCTTCGCCAGGGCGACTGGTCCGACCTGCCCGAGCTGAGCAAAGAAGAACGGGTCAGCCTGCGGCTCGATCGTCCCAACATCTTCGTTCTCTACGAGCAAAACATCGGCCCGCTGACACCTCTCATTGCCGAGAAACTGCGAGAGGCGGAGCAAAGCTACCGGGCCGATTGGATCGAAGAGGCACTCCGCATCGCCGTTGAGCAGAACGTGCGGCGATGGCGCTATGTTGGAGCCATCCTGGAACGTTGGAGTAGCGAGGGAAAGGATGCTAGAACACCTCGACCGGGCGATCAAGAGGATCGGTATCGCTACATCAAAGGCAAATATGGCGAATACATCGAACACTGAGGCCCAAGCAGGCTCGAAGCGAGGAGCCCCAAGCTCAAGCCCCGGAGACCAGAGTTGCAGTGACGATGGCCTTTGCCCTCTTTGCCAGGGGATGGGCTTCATCACCTACCAAGTGCCGCCCGACCATCCCAACTTCGGCCGCGCCATCCCTTGCCGATGCACACAGGCCGGGCAAGAGAAACGACGCACCACCAACCTGGTAGGCGCAACCAACCTGCGCCACCTGACCCACATGACCTTCGACACCTTCCTGCCAGAAGGCAAGGGGCGGGCAGAGGCCGGGCGAGGCACCCTGCGTCACGCCTACGATCTGGCGCGGGCCTTCGCCGCCGATCCTCAGGGATGGCTGGTGTTTCTGGGTGGCTACGGCTGCGGCAAGACCCACTTGGCCACAGCCATAGCCCATGAGCGCATCGCTCAGGGAAAACCGGCCCTCTTTGTCATCGTGCCTGATCTGCTCGACTACCTCCGCTCTGCGTTCGCACCGGACAGCCCCACCACGTTCGATGAGCGATTTCAGGCCCTGCGCGATGCTCCCCTGCTCATCCTCGATGATCTGGGAGCGCAGAGCAGCACACCCTGGGCCAAGGAGAAGCTGTACCAGATCCTCAACCACCGCTATGATTCCCGGTTGCCGACGGTCATCACCAGCAATTATCGTCTGGAAGACGTGGCCCTGCGACTGCAGTCGCGCCTGCGGGATCCATCGCTGGTGACGGTGCGGCCGATCCTGGCCCCCGACTTCCGTCTGGCGGGAACGGACCAGACGGTGTCGGACCTAAGCACTTTGCCCCTGCACCAAGACCAGACCTTCGGGAGCTTCGACCTGCGCACGAACGAACTGCCCGCCGGAGAGCGAGAGAACCTGAAACACGCAGTGGCACTGGCCCAGAACTTCGCCGCGCATCCACAGGGATGGCTGGTCTTCACGGGCACTTACGGCTGTGGCAAGACCCATCTGGCCGCCGCCATTGCCAATAGATCCATCGAGTTGGGGCATCCCATGCCCATGCTCATCGTTGCTCCCGACCTTCTGGATCACCTGCGGGCGACCTTCAGCCCGCAGAGCCAGGTTTCCTTCGACCGACGGTTCGCCGCGGTGCGCACGTCTCCCCTGCTCATCCTCGACGACCTGGGCACAGAAAGTGCTACGCCCTGGGCCACAGAGAAACTGTTCCAACTCCTCAACCACCGCTACACTGCACGCCTGCCCACCGTCATCACCACGTCCAAGCCCATTGAGAAACTCAACCCGCGCCTGGCCAGCCGCATGCTGGACATCACCCGCTGTACTGCGTTCGCCATCCTGGCCCCCAGCTATCGAGGCCAGACCAAACCCAAGCGCCGCAGGCGGAGCAGGTAGGCATCCCCTCTCCCCCACAGTGAGTGCGGAGAGGCACTCCAGCGCTTTTTGTCCGCCGGGAGGTTTGTGCTACAATAGCCACCAGTAACCACCTATCCACTCCCCACCACCATGGCCGGGAGGTTTGTGCTACAATAGCCACCAGTAGCTACCCATCCGCTCCCCACCACGATGGCCGGGAGTTGTACTCCCGGCCCATGTGGTGCTGAAAGATGGCTGAATGATTATGTCAAACCAATTCGGAGGAAACGAGTTCATGTCAAAACGGAGTTTGCTGCTACTGGCCATTGCCAGCCTGGTTCTGGCCAGCAGCCTGGCCTGTGCGCTCACGGAGCTGATCGCCCGCGCTCCGACGCCAGTGCCCGACCCTACCCGCACGCCGAAACCGACCTTCACCGCGACGCCGGTGAACACGCCGACGCCGGAAGTGCCACCAACCGCCACGCCACTGCCACCAACGCTAACGCCGGCAGTCCCGCCGACCCCTACACCGGTTCCGCCTACACCCACGCCGGAGGCGCCGCCAACGCCCACGCCACTCCCACCCACACCAACGCCCCAGCCGAAACCGGTGGCCGTCGTGCAAGGAGACAAGGTCAATGTGCGCAAGGGACCCGGCACTGCCTATCCGCTGGCTGGTCAGGTGACCAAAGGCACCCGCCTGGAGATCGTGGGCAAGAACCAAGCCGGCGACTGGTGGCAGGTGTGTTGCGTGAACAACCAGCAAGCGTGGATCGTCGGACGGCTGGTACAGGTAGAGGGAGACGCGGGCATCGTGAAGGTGGCAGCTAACATCCCGCCGCCGCCCCCGACAGCGAGGCCTCGACCCACAGCGACGCCAAAGCCAGCCGCACCCACGCCGACGCCAAAGCCGCGGTACGTATACAACAAAGCCCTTCTACAAAGGTGCGAGACCAACGCGGGTATCACTGCCCTCGAGGGCACCGTCTATCAGAACCACAAACCGTTCAATGGAGCCCAGGTGGTCTTCTCCTACGCACCGGACGGGCCAGTGGTAGGCATTCCAGTGACTTCTGGGCCTCACACGGGCTACCCGGGCTGGAATCCCGGTTTCTACTCCCATATTCTGCAAGCCGGCAGCGCTCGCGAAGGCGACTGGTACGTCTGGATTGTGGATGACAATGGCAAGCGCATCTCGGAAATGTCGCCGCGCGTACACACTGACGGCGCGGCCGGTCCGGGGAAGTGCCAGAAGGCAGTCGTAGATTTTGACACTAACTGATTCCTGGTGCGACACTTCTGCACCATCAACAACAGCGTAGAGTGCCACGGCATCACGTTTGCCGGCGACTAACCTCGATCTGTTTTGCATCGAAGAAACAAATCGGGGTTCGACCCGCTTCCGAGAGGAGGAGATGTTCTGATGCTGTCTACAGCCCAATTGAGTAACGTTCTGGCCTTGCCGGAACAAGAGGTGGTCCACAGAGGACTACTCTCACTAGTTGAAAAGGAACTACGGCTGAGCGAAGAGACCATCGCGGCCATCCGTGAGCGCTACGATGTCTTCTCCAAGGAACAGCTCCACCAAGCCATTGCCGAGGGACCCATTCCCAGCCACCCTGCATGGGAGGATTACATCGTCTGGAAGAACAAAGAGAAGCACATTGAACGGTTGGGAGAGCTCGTCTCAGGCAGTGAGGTAAGAAGTGCTGTCCACGTACCGGCGACTGGCTATCCCTCTGCGATCTCAGCTTCCATAGCGTGGTCCGAGCAGTGACACTCCCACTGTGACTTGTGTGTGCTGAGAGATGCGAACCAAACTGACTATCACCATGTTTCTCGCCAGCCTGCTCATCCTGAGCGGGCTGGCCGCTGTTGCCTGGCGGGGCAACATCTCCGCCTCCCTCTTCGCCTGGACGGGGGAAGAGGAGACGTTCCCACAGCTCAAGGGGCTGAGCGACCTGGCAGCGGGGCTGCTGCGCCCCCGCGTGGACAGCGGCGACGACCTGCCCACAGCCTTCGCCGACGTCAATCCCTTGGGCATGAACGTCTTCCTGGAGCAAGAGGTGGACCCCGCCAAGCGAGAGCAGCAAGTGCGCATGATCGCCGAGGCAGGCTTCCACTGGCTGCGGCAGGAGTTCCCCTGGGAAGATATCGAGATCCACGGCAAGGGGGATTTCGCCGACCGCCGCCACGAGCCGGTTCGCTCCGCGTGGGAAAAGTACGACCACATCGTCGCCCTGGCCGAGCAGTATGACCTGGAACTCATCGTCCGGTTGAGCAACCCACCCGCCTGGTCGCGCGCTGAGGGGAATGCTATCGGCGCCTACGCACCGCCGGACGACATCGGCGATTTCGGCGACTTCGTGCAGGCCGTCGTCAGTCGCTACCGCGGGCGGCTCAGGTTCTACCAGATCTGGAACGAGCCCAACATCTACCCCGAATGGGGCGAGCAGCCGGTGAACCCCGAAGAGTACGTGGAACTGCTGGAAGTGGGCAGCACGCGGGCCAGGGCCGCCGACCCGGACGCGGTCATCATCTGCGGAGCGCTGGCAGCGAACATCGACCTGGGGCCACGTGATCTTAACGACTTCATCTTCCTACAGCGGATGTACGACGCCGACGCTGCCGACTACTTCGACATCCTGGCCATGCAGGGCTACGGCCTGTGGTCTGGTCCCACCGACCGCCGCATGCAGCCGCGGGTGGTGAACTACTCCCGCCCCCGTTTCATCAGAGACATCATGGTGCAGAACGGCGACGCCCACAAGCCCATTTGGATCAGCGAGATGAACTGGAACGTGGCCCCCAAGGACGTGGAGCCGCGCTACGGCCGCGTCACGCTCGAACAACAGGCCCTTTACGCGGTTCTGGCCTACCAGCGGGCGCAGAAGGAGTGGCCCTGGATGGGTGTCATCAACTTCTGGTATTTCAAGCGCGCCGACGACACGTGGGAACGCAACCGTCAGCCGGAAGCGTACTTCCGTATGGTCACACCCGACTTCCAGCCACTGCCCGTCTACGAGGCGATGAAAGCGTACATTCACAGCCGGTAGCGGTCTATCTCGTTTCCGCGTAGGGGAACAGTCTGGTCTGAGGACGAGAAGGAGAGGGCTAGGGCAGCAAAGCTAACCCATCTTTGACTTCGCGGAGCTCCTTGCTCAGAAGGCATCGCACTTGCTGCGGCTTGAAGTCAACGCCCTCGTAGCGCGCTTCCTCGCTCCGGTGCTTCAACCTGCGATAGGCGCCCTAGATCGGACGTGGCTCGCGGACGGCCCAGATCAGGCTATCCCGCCCGCGATGCGTGCTAGAATGGACGTCCTTGGTCGCCAAGTAGGCATCAATCAAGTGCAACGCCGCGTAGAACATCGCCGTCACCACCCAGTCAAGATATGGCGTGGTGTCAAGATCAAAGGATCGTGCAAATGCTTCGTTGTGCTGAGCTTGCCGTTGATGCACCTGCACGCTAGGCATCTGTAACCTCCTGGCCGAAATCGGAAAAAGCAAAAGAGCGTTGAGGAACCGACAAACTCCTCAAGAGGCCGTCCACGACGCACCAAGATGTGGAAATCGAAACCCTCGGTGGGGAATCGGTCCATCAGTTTGCCCTCCATCCGATAGATTCGGGCTTCGGTCTGTTCGCCTAGCCAGTCAACAACAGTACACACTGTGAAGACATCGCCTTCCTGTTCGATCAAGATACCTTCGACGGCCGGAATGCGGCCGAGGGACTCAGCCACATCCTGGCAAATGGTGCGCTGTTGATCTTGAGCCCTGGAGATCTGGCGCGACCTCACTCGATACAGCGCCAGTGCTTCCTTTCAGTTTCTCCATGATGCTTCTCCCGCCCCCTGCCAATTTGGGGGAGCTTCCCCCGGGAATGTGTAGCCTTAGCTGGAAATGGATGCTCCTGCGCATCTCTTGTCACCATTATACCCAGAAGCCGGCAAATGACCAACCTCTGCACTCCGATGTCTGATCGCCTTGGTCACATCCTCCTGATCATCATTCTCTTGCTGGCCCTGAGCCTGCGAGCCTATCACCTCGACGGCCAAAGCCTCTGGGCCGATGAGGGGAACAGCGCCGCGCTGGCCGGTCGCTCGCTGGCGCAGATCGCTCACGATTCCGCTCACGACATCCACCCGCCCCTATACTACTGGCTGCTGCACGGCTGGACGGGCCTCATGGGCACGAGCGAGATTGCGCTGCGCTCCCTCTCCGCCGCGTTGGGGTTGGCGCTGGTCTGGCTAACCTATCTCGTCGGCCGACGGCTGCACGGCCAAGCGACGGGGCTGCTGGCCGCTTTCCTCGCCGCCGTCAACCCCTTCCAGGTGTACTACTCCCAGGAAGCGCGCATGTACATGCTGCTGGCGGTGTGCGGAGCAGGGGTGATGTATGGCTTCATCCGCCTTGTCCAAGCGGAGATCAGGGGTATCGGCAAACTGGTACATTGGTACACTGGTGACCAGCGTACTAACCTTCCAACTTGCCAATCTTCCAACCTACCAACCTACCAACCTACCAACCTACTGATTCCTCTCTTCGCTACTGCCGGCTTGTATGCCCACTACTCCTTCCCCATCCTGCTGCTGGTGGTCAACACACTCTACCTGGCCTGGTGGTTCGCTTCCCGTCGCCGGGCGCGCCCCTGGAAACGGCTGGCACGCTGGGCCGCGCTGCAAGGGGCTGCTGCCCTGCTGTTCCTGCCCTGGCTGCCCATCGCCGTGCAGCGGCTGACGAGCTGGCCGGGCGTGGCTGCGCCCTTCGGCTGGGGCGAGGCGCTGTTGGCCACGCTGCGGCTGCTGGCCCTCGGCCCGGGCTGCGCGACGAACGTCAGTGGACTATGGCTGATACCGTTCGGCGTGTTGCTTGCACTGGGGCTGTGGTGGGGCAAATCGGCAAATCAGCAAGTCGGCAAATCACAAATCAGCAAACCGCAGACAAGCAAATCAATAGCATTGCCACGCTGGCTCGTCTGGCTCATTCCCGTGACCTGGCTGGTGCTGCCGCTGCTGATGATGCTGGCTCTGGGACTGTTCAAAGAAGCCTATCTCAAGTTTCTGCTTGTGGCCAGCCCACCCTTCTGCCTGCTGCTCGCCCGAGGGTTGATCAATACCCAGTACCCAATACCCAATCCTTGGATCTCCCGCCTCCCATCTTGCATCCTGCTTCTCATCACCCTCATCCCCACCACACAAGCCCTGAGCGCTCGCTACTTCGACCGCGACTGTGCTCGCGACGACTACCGCAGCATGGCGCAGTACGTGGCCGCCGTAGCCACGCCGGATGACGGTGTGTTGCTCAACGCGCCTGGGCAGCTCGACGTATGGGACTACTACGACCGCAGCGGGCTGACCGTCTACCTGTTGCCACGGGAGCGCCCACCTGACCCCGCCGCCACGATGGCCCAACTCGAAACCATTGCTGCCCAGCACCGCACGCTCTACGCGCTCTTCTGGGCCACCGACGAAAGCGATCCGAACCGCATCGTCGAAACCTGGCTCGACCAGCACGGTTTCAAGGCCACCGACGTGTGGCAGGGGAACGTACGCTTCGTCACCTACGCTTTTCCGCTGAGTGCAGACGAGCCGGCCTTGGCCGTCTCGCCCAACCTGCGCTTCGGCGAACCTGTCTGGCTACGCGAAGTAGTTGTGCTGAACGACCTCACTATCCCCGGCGAGATAGTGCAGGTGCGTCTGATCTGGGAGGCCGAGTCGCCTATCAAGCCACGCTACAAGGTCACCCTGCAACTGCTGGACGCGAGGAATCAGATCATAGCCCAGCGCGATGCCGAGCCTGCTGGCGAGAGTCGCCCCACCGACGGCTGGCGCGTGGGCGAACGCATCCACGATGCTCACGGCCTGCTCATTCCCCTGGGCACACCGCCAGGGAACTACGATCTCATCGTCGGCCTCTACAACCCGCAGGACGGCCAGCGGCTGCTCCTATCCGACGGCAGCGATCACCTGACCATCGGCTCTGTCGCCGTCCAGCGACCGGCTGTACCGCCGCCCGCGGCCGTCCTTCCCATGCGCTACCGCCGCTCTTACGATTTCGGCGCCATCACGCTGTTGGGCCACGATCACTACAAGCGAGACTTCGGCCACGCACCCGACACGCCGCTGCATCCTGGCGACCTGCTGCACGTCACCTTCTTCTGGCAGGCGGACGAAGCACCCTCTGACGACTGGGGCTTCGCCCTGGCTCTACGAGGTCAGCCCACAACACTCACCGCACCGCTGGTTGGCGACGCCTATCCCACCAGCCGCTGGCAGACGGGCGAGATCGTGCGCGGCGAACACGATCTCCTGCTGCCGTCCGACCTGCGGACAGGTCGCTACCGGCTGGAGCTCGCCCTGACCGCCAGCGATGGAACGCCAACCAGGACAGTGACCCTGGGCACGATCAGGGTGCAGTGAGGGCGCAATGAGGGCGCAATGAAGGGGCGGC
>CAZPMV010000010.1:0-26187 GCA_964587335.1 uncultured Anaerolineales bacterium | reverse complement strand
AGAGGGTGGTCGGACGGTTGGTGCGGGCGTGTTGACCAGGATCATAGAGTAGGGAGCTGCTGCCCGGTGCGGCAGCGGCTGCTGAGCCGGATGGTAGGCAGGAGAGATTATGGCAAATAAGCGTATCCGCATCAGACTCAAGGCGTACGATCATCGTGTTCTAGACAACTCTGTGCAGCAGATCGTGGATGCGGCCGAGCGAACCGGAGCTGTGGTCGTGGGACCTGTCCCACTGCCTACGAGGATCGAGAAGTTCACCGTGATACGTTCGCCGTTCATCGACAAGGACTCGCGAGAGCAGTTCGAGATTCGGACGCACAAGCGGCTGATTGACATCCTGGATCCAGGAGCCAAGACCATAGACAATCTGATGCGCCTGAATTTGCCGGCAGGAGTGGACATTGAGATCAAGCTATGATCTGTGATGCGTAGACGCGTAACTCATGGTGGATGTGGTCCTTGCCGCCGGAGGCTGCGCTTCGTGAGTTGTGAATTCAAGCGGGGATGATGTGGCTTGTGCCCCAGGCCAACAGTCCCATGGATGGAGGATGGCATGAAAGGTATTCTGGGCAAGAAGGTGGGCATGACCCAGGTTTTCGATGACCGGGGGGAAGTCATTCCTGTCACTGTCATCGAAGCTGGGCCTTGTTTTGTGACCCAGGTGAAAACCGAAGAGAGGGATGGCTACACGGCTGTCCAGATGGGCTTCCAGGAAATCAAGCCGAAGCGCCTGACTGGCGGGGAACTGCAACATCTGCAGAAGAACCAACTGCCGCCGTTGCGCTACCTTCGTGAGATACGCGTGTCGGACGTCCAAGACTACGAGGCAGGGCAGAAGATCACCGTCGGCACCTTTGACGAGGGTGAGTTGGTGGATGTCACCGGTACGTCCAAGGGGCGCGGATTCGCTGGCGGTATCAAGCGACATGGCTTCCATCGAGGGCCGAAGACCCATGGCCAGTCGGACCGAGAGCGGGCTCCTGGTTCAGCCGGTTCTGGCACGCGAGTGGGCCACGTGCGCAAGGGCAAGCGCATGCCCGGCCACATGGGTAACGTTCGGGTGACGGCGCAGCGCCTGCTGGTGGTCAAGGTAGATCCGGAGCGCAACCTGCTGCTGGTTAGGGGCGCGGTGCCGGGGCCGAAGAAGGGGCTGTTGATCATCAGGGAAGCCCGCAAGCAAGGGTAGACTCGAGTCGTGGGAGAAGGCGATGCTACTTCCGGTCTATAACATGGTCGGGGAAAAGGTTGGCGAGACAGAGTTGGCGGATGAGATTTTTGCGGTCCCCATCAACGAAGCTGTGATGCACCAGGCATTGCTGCGTCAGTTGGCCAACGCCCGCCTGGGTACTCATAAGACGAAGAATCGCAGTGAAGTCAGCGGCGGTGGTCGCAAGCCGTGGCGGCAGAAGGGCACTGGCCGTGCCCGCCAGGGCAGCATTCGGGCTCCCCAGTGGCGCAAGGGCGGCACTGTCTTCGGCCCACAGCCACGATCCTACCGCCAGAAGATGCCTCGGAAGATGCGTCGGTTGGCCGTGCGCTCGGCGCTTTCGGTCAAGGCGGCAGCGGAGCAGATCATCCTCCTGGACACCCTGCGCATGGAGGAGTCCAGAACCAAACAGATGCTTGCTCTCTTGGACAGCTTGGGCATCCAGGACAGTGCGTTGATCCTGTTGTCCAAGAAGGACGAAGCAGTGGAGCGTTCTGCGCGTAACGTTCCTGAGGTCAAGACGCTCAGGGCCAACTACCTGAACATCCGAGACATCCTGGGCTGCGACTACATCGTGCTGCCCTTGGAGGCTCTGGAAGTGGTCGAGGCCATTTGGGGGTGAGTAGACAGGGAGTTGACCTATGCACATCTATGAAATCCTGAAGCGCCCGATCATCACAGAGAAGTCGCAAGACCAAGTGGACCTCTTCGGTCAGTACACCTTCGAGGTGGACCGCAGAGCGAACAAACATCAGGTGAAGGAGGCGATTGAGGAGATTTTCGACGTCACGGTGCTGTCTGTGAACGTCATGACCGTGCCGCCGAAGCGAGGGCGCCATGGTAATCGCATTGTGGTGAAGAAGCCGAAGTGGAAGAAAGCCGTTGTCACCCTGGCTCCTGGCGCCACGATTTCGATCTTCGAAGGGGCATAGGTCATTTGCTAGGCGTAGATAGGGAGAACCATGGCCATTAAAGTCTATAAGCCCACCTCGCCAGGACGGCGGGACATGAGCGGCTTCACATTTGAAGAGATTACGCGCAGCAAGCCCGAGAAGTCGCTGCTGGCCCCTATGCGCAAGAAGGCGGGGCGAAACCATCGGGGCAAGATCACCGTCCGACATCGTGGGGGTGGGCACAAGCGGCGCTACCGGATCATTGATTTCAAGCGGGACAAGTTAGGTATCCCGGCGCGGGTGGCGTCCATTGAGTATGACCCCAACCGCTCGGCGCGCATTGCCTTGTTATTCTATGCTGATGGGGAGAAACGCTACATCATCGCTCCTCAGTCGATGAAGGTGGACGACAGGACGATGTCCGGTCCAGAAGCTGATATCCGGGTGGGCAATGCGCTCCCCCTCGCCAACATTCCTTTGGGAACCATGATCCACAATGTCGAGTTGCAGCCAGGCCGCGGCGGCCAGTTGGTCCGGGCCGCGGGCACTTCGGCGCAGTTGATGGCAAGGGAAGGGAAGTACGCTCACGTTCGCTTGCCTTCGGGTGAGGTGCGCTTGATCAGCGTCCGCTGCATGGCCACCATAGGTCAAGTTGGCAACGTGGAGCATGCCCACATCCGGCTGGGCAAGGCTGGGCGTAGGCGGTGGATGGGTTGGCGGCCGGCGGTGCGAGGCTCGGCTATGGACCCATCTTCGCATCCTCACGGAGGTGGCGAGGGCCGCTCGCCGATTGGCATGCCTGGACCCAAGACGCCGTGGGGCAAGCCCACGTTGGGCTACCGAACCCGCCGCAACAAGCGTACGAGCAAGTACATCGTGCGACGGCGTGGGAAGACAAGAGGCTAGGCGGAGGTGATGCATGGCTAGATCGCTGAAGAAGGGGCCGTTCGTGGAGCCGAAGCTGTTGCGACGCATCGAGGGGATGAATCGAACGGGCGAGAAGCGAGTCGTTCGCACCTGGTCTCGTGCTTCGACTGTGTTCCCGCAGATGGTGGGGCACACGATTGCGGTGCACGATGGCCGGCGGCACGTGCCGATCTACATCACCGAGAACATGGTAGGCCACAAGCTGGGGGAATTCGCCCCCACTCGCACCTTCCGAGGCCATATGCCGAGGGAGAAGAAGGGTAAACGGTGGTAGGACCGATGCCAAGACAGGCCGTTGGGCCTGTTTAGCGTGAGGTGACGTGGGATCATGGCAGAAGAAGTCAGGGGTTTCCAAATACGCGCAGTGAAGAGGTACCTGGGCATTTCACCGCAGAAGGTGCGTCTGGTCATCAACCAGGTGCGGGGCGAGCATGTAGATGATGCCCTAGCGGTATTGCGGTTCCTGCCTCAGGGGGCGGCGCCGCCGGTGGCCAAGCTCATCCGCTCGGGCATTGCCAGTGCGGAGGAGAACTTTGGCCTGAATCGGGAGGATCTCTGGATCGCCGAGATCACTGCTGATCAGGGGCCAACCCGGAAATGGCGCCGCTTTGGTGCGCGGGGGCGGTTCAAGCCGATACTACGACGGTCTTCGCATGTCGTCGTGGTTTTGGAAGAGCGGCTATCCGACTGAGGGTCGAGACACGAGGCATAGAGGGACTCACGACTTGCCGCGGCGGGCGGCCTAGGCAGCAAGGAGGGTTACATTGGGGCGCAAAGTGCATCCGATCGGTTTCCGCTTGGGGATCATCAAAAACCACCAGAGCCGTTGGTACGCGGAGGGAGGAGACTACGCGCGCTTGTTGGCGGAGGACCGTCTGGTCCGGCGCGTGATCCAGGAGGAGGCGCCACGGGCGATGATCTCGAAGATCGAGATCGAACGCTTCCCCAAGCAGATATGGGTCTGGGTGCATTCAGGGCGGC
Source organism: uncultured Anaerolineales bacterium (assembly GCA_964587335.1). Taxonomy (GTDB): domain Bacteria; phylum Chloroflexota; class Anaerolineae; order UBA3071; family UBA3071; genus UBA3071. Next base: position 22,179 of record CAZPMV010000010.1, on the reverse strand, counting down.
CGGGTGTGATCATCGGCCGCAAGGGCGTGCACATCAAGGCGCTGCGAAGCAAGCTGCAGGAATTGACGGGCAAGCGAGTGAAGATAGAGATCGAGGAGATCTCTCGTCCCGATATGGATGCCTATCTTGTGGCGCAGAATGTTGCAGAACAGCTTGGGCGGCGGATTTCCCACAAGAGGGCCATGAAGCGGGCGGTAAGCAGAGCGATGAACGCGGGTGCCCAGGGGATGATGATCACCTGCAAAGGTCGGCTGTTCGGCGCAGAGATGGCCCGAAGGGAAACCGTGCGTGAAGGACGCGTTCCGAGACACACGCTGCGCGCGGATATTGATTATGCTCAAATAGAAGCGCTGACCACCTTTGGTCGCATTGGGGTGAAGGTGTGGATCTACAAGGGCGAGATTCTGCCGGAGAAGGCGTCGCCGGCAATGGTGGCGTGAGGGGAGGATTGTTCTCGTGTTGATGCCTAAGCGGGTGAAGTATCGCAAACACCATCGTGGGCGAATGAAGGGAATGGCCCATCGTGGGAACAAGGTGTCCTTTGGCGAGTATGGCCTGCAAGCGTTGGAACCATGTTGGATGACCAGCCGCCAGATCGAGGCTGCCCGTCGCGCCATCGTGCGGCACGTTCGCCGCAGTGGCAAGCTCTGGATTCGGGTGTTCCCGGATAAGCCCGTAACGAAACGCCCGGCGGAAACACGTATGGGCAAGGGCAAGGGAGACGTGGATCACTGGGTCGCGGTGGTCAAGCCAGGGCGCATGATCTTTGAGATTTCCGGTGTCAGTGAGGAGTCAGCGCGTAGTGCTATGCGGTTGGCCTCGCACAAATTACCGATCCAGACGCGGTTTGTGACACGAGAGGAGACCGCTGGCTAGCGGTTGGTGAACTGTTCTTAGGTTGAGGGGGAGATTCATGGAAGCGCGGGATATCCGAGTTCTGGTGGACAACGAAATACGCCAGAAACTGGATGAATCATACGAGACGTTGTTCAACCTCCGTTTCCAGCGTGTGGTGGGCCAGTTGGAAAACACCGCTCGCCTGCGGGAGGTACGGCGGGACATTGCCCGTCTGAAGACCATCCTGCGGGAGCGGGAATTGGCAGCCGTGGAGGAGTTATAGAGATGCCGTCACGACGAAAGCGACTCACGGGCCGTGTGGCCAGCAACAAAATGGATAAATCGGTCGTGGTGGTGGTCACGCGCACCAAGCGTCACCCCCTGTACCAGAAAGTCATTCGGATCAGGAAACGGTACATGGCCCACGACGCCGATAACGCATGTCAGATCGGTGACCAGGTGCGCATCGTGGAATCTCGTCCACTCAGCAAGAAGAAGCGCTGGGCGGTGGAAGCGATCCTGGAGCGCGGGGCGGGGTAGGCTTGATCCCGCTGCGGGAGACGGACTTATGATCCAGCAAGAAAGCAGACTGAAAGTCGCCGACAACACCGGAGCCAAGGAAATCCTTTGCATTCGCGTCATGGGAGGATCCAAGCGGCGCTATGCGGCTGTCGGGGATATAATCGTCGCTACGGTGAAGCAGGCCATGCCCAAAGGGTCGGTCAAGAAGGGCGATGTTGTCCGTGCAGTAGTGGTGCGTACGAAGAAGGAGTATGGTCGCCCGGATGGTTCGTACATCCGCTTTGATGAGAACGCGGCGGTAATCCTGGATGAGGACAAGAGTCCGAAGGGCACGCGCATCTTTGGGCCGGTGGCGCGGGAACTACGGGATAAGGGCTTCATGCGCATCGTATCGCTGGCTTCGGAAGTGCTCTAGAACTGTGTGGCGAACGTCGGACTGGTGGTGGAGGAAGTCGCTATTATGATGGGGATCAAGAAGGGCGATACTGTGGAAGTGATCCGAGGTGCGTACCGTGGCGAACGCGGTGCCGTCCACCTCATACTGCGCGGCCGCCGGGGCGGGCGTCATCCAGGCCGGGATGCTAACAAAGATCGTGTCATCGTTTCCGGCGTCAATCTGATCAAGAAGCATCAGCGCCGCACCGGCGACGTACGCACGCAGGTTGGCATCATCGAACGGGAAGCGCCTATGCACATCTCCAATGTGGCTCTCGTCTGCCCGAAGTGCAACGAGCGCACGCGGGTGGCCTATCATGTCTTCGCAGACGGTTCCAGGTCTCGCCGCTGCAGGAAGTGCGAAGAACTGATTGACGCCTAGTTCACGCCTGACACTGTCGCCCGGGAATGGGGAGTGGAGTTTATGCCAAGGTTGAAAGATCGGTACAAGACGGGAATGGTGCCTGCGTTGATGCAGGAGTTTGGCTACCGCAATGTGATGGAAGTGCCGCGATTGGAGAAGATTGTCGTCAACGTAGGACTCGGCGAGGCGTTGGAGAATGTCAAAGCACTGGATGCGGCGGCCAAAGACGTGTCCACTATCACGGGGCAGCAGCCGATTATCACCCGAGCCAAGAAATCCATCGCCGTCTTCAGGCTGCGTGAGGGGAATCCCATTGGCGTCAAGGTGACGCTGCGGGGCAATCGGATGTACGATTTCCTGGATCGCCTCTGCAATGCGGCCTTGCCCCGTCAGCGTGACTTCCGAGGTGTGTCACCTGACGCGTTCGACGGACGGGGGAACTACACGTTGGGCCTGCGGGAGCAACTTCTGTGGCCGGAGATCGAGTACGATAGCATCGACAAGGTGCGGGGCATGGAAGTGACCATGGTGACCACTGCTCAGACGGATGAAGAGGGGCGACGACTTCTGCAGTTGCTGGGTATGCCGTTCAAGCGTTTCTAACAAGGGAGGGAGTGTGGCCAAGAAGTGTATGACCTGGCGTGAGAAGCGTCGAAAATACCCTGTACGCGTTCGTAATCGCTGCAAGATGTGCGGCCGCCCGCGAGGATATATGCGTCGATTCGAGTTGTGCCGCATCTGTTTTCGCCGTGAGGCGCTGGAAGGGCGTCTGCCTGGCGTGGTCAAATCAAGTTGGTAGACAATGCTGAGGGATTGAACCGATGATGACTGATCCCATCGCGGATATGCTGACCCGTGTCCGCAATGCACAGGAGGCGCAGCACCGCCAGGTGCTGGTGCCCAGTTCGAAAATGAAGGTCGCCATTGCCCGCATCTTCAAGAAAGAGGGCTTCATCCGACATTTCGATGTCAGCAAGAGAGGTCCCCAACCGGTATTGCGCATCATCTTGAAGTACGATGAGAAGCGGCAACCGGTGTTGCGAGCGCTGAAGCGGGTGAGTAAGCCGGGCCGGCGTATCTATGCCAACCGGCGACAGATTCCCAGGGTACAAAGTGGGATGGGTGTGGCGATACTGTCCACCTCCAAGGGGGTCGTGACCGACCGCCAGGCCCGCCGCATGGGAGTTGGGGGCGAGGTGATCTGCTACATCTGGTAGCGGGAGGAATTCTTGTGTCGCGTGTCGGTCGTACGCCGATCCATGTCCCGCCAGGCGTGACTGTCGATGTCGGCGAAGAAAACCGGGTGACTGTGAAGGGGCCGAAGGGTGAACTCGCCCGCACGTTCTCTCCGGACATGATCATAGAAGTCCAGGATCAGCGGATCCTGGTGAAGCGACCCAGCGATCAGCGTAGGCATCGTGCTTTTCATGGCCTGACTCGAGCTCTGCTGGCCAACATGGTCATCGGAGTGTCGGAAGGCTATCGGAAGGAGCTGCAGATCGTGGGCGTGGGATACCGTGCCGTGCAGCGCGATAGTTGGCTGGTGCTTAGCCTTGGCTTTTCGCATCCAGTGGAGGTTCGCCCGCCCGAGGGCATTCTCTTGACTGTGACGTCCAAAGATGGGCGTACCCTCACTGTGGAAGGCATTGACAAGGAGCTGGTGGGGAAAGTCGCGGCAGAGATCAGGGCGCTGCGCAAGCCCGAGCCATACAAGGGCAAGGGGATTCGCTACGCTGGTGAGCAGGTGCGCCGCAAGGCGGGCAAGGCGGGCAAAGTCCTGTAGTGCCTGCCCAGTGCCTGGGGGGGGCCTCGTTCGTTGCTCTGCTATGGATAGGGACACACCACAGGGCTCTTGGCAAAGATGGTTGGTGGGATGGAGGACTAGATCACAATGGCTAAACAGACCAGGGCGATGGCCCGCAGGAGGCGCCACCGGCGTGTACGCAAGAAGGTCTTCGGTACCCCTGACCGTCCACGCCTGAACGTCTTTCGCAGTCTGAAGCAAGTCTGTGCTCAGGTCATTGACGATGAGCAAGGGCATACGGTTGCCGCGGCCTCCACGCTGGATCCAGACCTGCGGCCACGCCTGAATGGACTGAGCAAGACTGAGCAGGCCCGGTTGGTGGGTGAGTTGGTGGCCGAACGAGCTCAAGCAGCGGGCGTTGTGAAGGTGGTTTTCGACCGGGGTGGTTACCGCTACCATGGTCGAGTGCGGGCTTTGGCTGAGGGCGCCCGTTCTGGTGGGTTGCAGTTCTAGCGGTCAGGAGGGTTCATGGCGACGGGATCTAGAGGCAGGCGGCGCCGAGGCGCGGAACGGGAAGGGCCGGAGTTCGACGAACGAGTGGTGAACATCGCTCGCACGGCGAAGGTACAGAAGGGAGGTCGGCGCTTTCACTTTCGCGTTGTGGTCGTTGTCGGGGACAATAAGGGCAGTGTGGGCGTCGGCATCGGTAAGGCCCGTGGCGTGCCCGAGGCTATCAGCAAAGGCAGGGACCGAGCCCTGAAGGACATGCATCGTATTCCCCTCGCGGGAACAACGATTCCCCACGAGGTCTGTACGCGTTTCAGCGCGGCCAAGGTGTTGTTGAAGCCTGCATCACCGGGCACGGGCGTGATCGCTGGCGGCGGCGTGCGCGCTGTCGTGGAGGCAGCAGGTATCCAGGACATTCTGACCAAGTCGTTGGGCAGTTCCAACATCCTCAATGTGGTCAGGGCCACCATGAAGGCTCTGGATGAACTGAAGGACCCGGCAGAAGAGGCGCGGCGGAGGGGCAAGCCTGTCGGGGATGTATCACCTTTCTGGAGGCAAGCTGATGTCACCAAGAAAGCGTAGGGGGGTGAAGCGCTTGAGACTCACCTACGTGAGGAGCGCCATTGGCTATTCCAAGAGACAGAAGGGGACCATTCGCGCGCTGGGTTTCCATCACTTGGGCGATACGGTGGTGCAACCGGACACGCCGCCGATTCGGGGAATGGTCAACAGAGTCAGACATCTGGTTAGCGTTCAGGAGATAGAGTGATGAAGCTGCACGATTTGCGTCCCCCGCCGGGAGCGAAGAAGAAGAGAAAGAGGGTCGGGCGCGGCATCTCGGCAGGTCAGGGCAAGACCGCTGGTCGTGGCGTCAAGGGGCAGAATGCTCGCTCGGGTGGAGGCGTCCGCCCGTACTTCGAAGGTGGACAGTTGCCACTTGTACGTCGCCTGCCCTATCTGCGCGGCTTCGTGAATATCTGGCGAGTGGAGCATGAGCCGGTGAACCTCTATCGCCTGAGTCGATTTGATGCTGGTAGCGAGGTCTCTCCGGCGACCTTGGCTGAGATGGGTATCATCAAGTCGCCTCGGCGGGCTGTGGCTATCCTTGGCCAGGGGGAGATTGACCGCCCGCTGACTGTGAAGGCTCACCGTGTCTCCACCGGTGCTCGGGCCAAGATCGAAGCGGCAGGCGGTACGGTGGAGATATTGCCGCTCAAGGGCCAGTCTCAGTATGGCATAGATAGGCTGGTCTGAGGTAGTTGCACTGCCGAGGTCGGGAGTTCAACTCCCTCCTTAACTGAAGATAGGCTGTTCTGAGGTAGTTGCACTGCTGAGGTTGGGAGTTCAACTCTCTCCTAACTGAACTGTATTGGAGCCAGGCTAGACCTGCGGGAAGGTTGGAAAGCACGGATCGGGAGGATATGACGTGTTACAGGCTGTTCGCAATGCCTTTCGGCTGCCGGATCTACGGCGCAAGATACTGCTCACTTTTGGCATTCTGGTGCTCTATCGTCTGGCTGCTCACGTGCCGGTTCCCGGCGTGGACGCCGAAGCGCTCCGCAATCTCTTCGCTACCAATGAGTTGCTGGGGATGCTGGACATGTTCTCCGGCGGTGCCATGTCCTCGTTTTCGGTCATGGCGATGGGGTTGGGGCCCTACATAACGGCGACCATCATCTTCCAGCTCCTAACGCCCATCATCCCACGCATGGAGGAGTTGTCCAAGGAGGGTGAGGCAGGGCGCAACAAGATCAACCAGTGGACGCACATCGCCGCCGTGCCGCTGGCAGCATTGCAGGCCTATGCCCTGGCCAGTCAATTGGCTCGTGGCTCAGGGGGACAGGCGATTCTGGCCAATTTCGGGTTCAGGGAGTATCCTCTGGCGACAATCGCTACCCTGATCACGCTCACGGCGGGAACGATCTTCGCTGTGTGGCTCGGAGAGTTGATCACCGAGCAGGGTATCGGAAACGGCATTTCGCTCATTATCTTCGCCGGTATCGTGTCCAGGGTGCCGCAGACCCTGGGGGGAGTGCTCATTTCCAGACCACAGGCGCTGCTCGTATTCCTCCTGGTGACGGTGATCACGGTGGTGGTCATCGTGGTGGTTCAGGAGGGGCAGCGGCGCATTCCGGTGCAATATGGCCGCCGCGTGCGGGCCTTGCGAGGAGGGCGTTTGCGGGTAGTGGGTGGACAAAGCACGCACATCCCCCTGCGGGTCAACTCGGCAGGTATGATCCCGCTGATTTTCGCCCAGAGTTTTCTCTTGTTTCCAGGGAACATCGCCAGTTACTTCGTCGGCGCCGCAACCCCTTGGGTAGCCAGCGTCGCGACCACGGTGGGCACGGTATTCGACCCGCGGGGAAACATCTATTGGATACTGTACCTGTTCTTGGTCTTCGGGTTCACTTATTTCTATACCGACGCCATGTTCCGGCAACAGAACCTTCCTGAGGCATTACAGCGCCAGGGTGGCTTCATCCCCGGTATCCGGCCGGGCAAGCGCACAGAGGAGTACCTGAACAAGGTGATGTCTCGCCTCACTCTCGTGGGTGCGCTATTCCTGGGTTTGGTGGCCATCTTGCCTTGGCTGACTCGCGGCGCTGCAGGAACGCAACAGACGGGAGCGATGTTGATCAGTAGCTCTGGTCTGCTAATCGTCGTTGGTGTGGTGTTGGATACGATGAAGCAGTTGGAAGCGCAGTTGCTGATGCGGCATTATGAGGGCTTCATCAAGTAAGGGGACGTTAGCCGCCCGGGCGAGTCTGCTGGCGGCAGAACACTACTCGTGATAATCCTGAAGACAGCGCACGAACTGGCCCTTATGCGGGAGGCGGGTCGCATTGTGGCGGAAGTGTTGGACATGTTGCAGTCGCGATTGCGGCCAGGCGTGACCACGGGTGAGCTGGACCGATTGGCCGAGGAGCTCATCCGCAGGCGGGGAGCTGTGCCTTCTTTCAAGGGGTATCGTGGGTTCCCTGCAGCCATCTGCGCATCTATCAACGAGGAGGTCGTACACGGCATCCCGGGCAGCCGCCGGTTGCGTCAGGGAGACATCGTCAGCATAGATGTCGGAGCGATACACCGGGGCTATCACGGCGATTCGGCTCGCACTTTTGCGGTAGGTGAGATTAGCCTGCAAGCGCGCCGCTTGTTGGAAGCAACTGAAGGAGCGTTGTACGAGGGCATAGCCCAGGCCAGAGTGGGGAAGCGTTTCGGCGATATCTCAGCGGCGATACAGAGGTACGTGGAGGACCGGGGATTCTCTGTGGTGCGAGAGTACACAGGCCATGGCATCGGCAGGCGAATGCATGAAGAGCCGCAGATACTGCACTATGTGCATCGCACGGATCCGAATCGCAATCGTCGTTTGCGTTCGGGGATGACGTTTGCCCTGGAGCCTATGGTCAACGTGGGCATATGGAAGACCGAACTGCTGGCGGATGGCTGGACGGTGGTGACCCAAGACCGTCAACTATCGGCGCATTTCGAACACACGCTGGCCATCACAGAGGATGGAGAAGCAGAGATCCTGACCCGGTTGTAGTGCAGAGATGAACGGGGGAGCAGGCCGGATTAGAGTGGGCTGCCCGTCCTGTTCTCAAGACGTGAAACAAGGGAGCATTAGTCATGAAGGTGACGCCATCCGTTAAGAAGCGTTGTGCCAACTGCAAGATCATCCGAAGACGTGGGGTGGTGCGGGTGATCTGCAAGAACCCAAAGCATAAGCAGCGTCAGGGATAGGGGAGATTTGCTCTGTCGTGGATGCTTTGGTTACGTATAGAGGAGGAAGACCATGGCTCGTATCGCTGGCGTAGACCTGCCTCGTGACAAGAGGGTGGAAGTTAGTCTGACCTATATCTATGGTATTGGCCGGGCGAACAGCCGCGAGATTCTGGGTATCACAGGTATCAGTCCAAACAGTCGCGTGAGCGACTTGACCGAGGCGGAAACCGTCCGGTTGCGTGAAGTGATTGATCGCAACTATCAGGTAGAGGGTGATCTGCGGCGTGAAATCGCCATGAACATCAAGCGGTTGCAGGAAATTGGCTGCTACCGTGGGCTTCGCCATCGCAGGAACCTGCCGGTGTACGGGCAGCGCACAAAGACGAATGCCCGCACCAAGCGAGGGCAGCGTAGGACCGTGCCAGGCCGCCGCCGCGCAAAGGCCAAGAAGTAGTTGGCGGATAGCCGATAGCCAAAGAGGAGTGACTGGATGCCACCAAAGACAGTAAGACGGGGCAAAGCGCGGCGCGAGAAGCGGGGAGCAGTGCCGCGCGGCCAGGCCCATATTCATGCCACATTCAATAATACGATTATCACTATCACTGACCCGGCAGGTAACACTCTGGGCTGGAGCAGCAGCGGTACGGTGGGCTTCAGGGGGAGTCGGAAGAGCACTCCCTATGCGGCCCAGCGGGCGGCTCGTCAGGCGGCCAGCAAGGCCAGAAGCGTAGGTATGCGCGAGGTAGATGTTTTCGTGAATGGCCCTGGCCCGGGACGGGAGGCTGCCATTCGCTCCCTGCTGGGTGAGGGATTGAGGGTAACCTCGATTACCGATGTCACGCCGATTCCCCATAATGGTTGCCGTCCGCCCAAGAAACGGCGCGTGTAGAAGTCAGTTCCTAGAACCGCTGTGGGGTAGTTCGTAGGGTACCATGTTTGACGAAGGGGGATGAAGGCCGTCCAGCCGTAAACCTCTTCTTAGTGAGCAGGAGGATACATTGGCTCGATACACAGGGGCTGTCTGCAGACTTTGCCGACGCCAAGGTGAGAAGCTCTTCCTCAAGGGGGAGCGCTGTATGACGAACAAGTGTGCCTTTGAGCGGCGGTCTTATCCGCCGGGGATGCATGGGCCACAGGCGCGATGGCAACGTAGGGCGTCGGACTACTCCGTGCAATTGAAGGAGAAACAGAAGGTGCGTCGTATCTATGGCGTGATGGAGCGACAGTTCCGTCGCTATTTCAAGCAGGCTCAGAGGAGTCCCGGGCTGACCGGGGCCAACCTCATGATCATCTTGGAGCGACGCTTGGACAATGCCGTCTATCGCTTGGGCTTCGCTGATTCGCGGGCCCAGGCCAGACAACTGGTCTGCCACGGCCATTTTGATGTGAACGGGCGCAAGACTGACATTCCGTCTTTCTTGTGCAAGCTTGGTGACGAGATCCGTGTGCGTTCCCGCAGCCTTGGCAACGTGTACTTCAAGGATAGGGCGCGGATTCTGGGCCAGCGGCCGGTGCCCGGATGGCTCAACCTGAACCCCGAGCAGATGTCAGGGAAGGTGTTGAGCATTCCCACACGCGATGAGATCGACACGCGGCTGAAGGATCAGCTAGTTGTCGGGTACTACAGCCGCTAGTTGTAGTACTAGTTCTTGTCAGGAGAGCATGGACTGTTGTGGGAAAGGGCTGAGGCAGTTGTGTTTGAGCCTGCAAGCCCTCCACTGTCGAGGAGGCGAGCTTTGTTGAGTTTCGTATTGCCGAAGGTCGAACGCGAAGCCAGCTCTCAGAACTACTGCCGGTTTGTCATCGGGCCGCTGGAAAGCGGCTATGGTATAACCCTGGGCAATTCCCTGCGGCGCATACTGCTGGCTTCTCTGCCTGGAGCGGCAGTGACTTCCATTCGGGTCAGCGATGTCAGCCATGAGTTCTCTGTCATCCCGCATGTACGGGAAGACACCACTTGGCTAATCCTCAACATCAAGCAGTTGAGATTCAGGTTTGATGAGGACGTACCGGAAGCGGTGACGGTGCGGATCGAGGTGCGCGGAGAAGGCCCCGTTTCAGGAGGGGACATTGTCTGTCCTCCTGGCCTGGAAGTGGTCAATCCCGAGTTGCTGTTGCTCACGGCGGATTCCAGCGAAGCTGAGCTGGACATTGAGATGACCGTGGACCGGGGGCGAGGCTATCTCTCGACGGAAGACCGTGAAGGTGAGCGGATGGCCCTGGGGGAGATTCCGGTGGATGCCATCTTCAGCCCTGTCCGCCGCGTCCGCTACAACGTGGAGCGGGCGCGCATCGGCCACGAAGGTGGCTACGACAAGCTGTTGCTGGATGTCTGGACCGACGGGACCATCACGCCGGACGATGCACTTCGCCAGAGCGCCCAGTTGCTCGTGCAGCATCTTGTGCTCATCAGTGGTGTGGAAGTGGTTCTGCCCGAAGAGGCGGCAGTGGAGGAAGAGGGTATCCCCAGCGCGCTCTACGAGCAGGAGATTGAGGTACTGGGGTTGAATGTGCGCGTCTACAACTGTCTGCGCAGGGCGGGTATCACCACTGTGGGCGAAGTTCTGGAGAGCCTGTCCAAGGGCGAAGACGAGCTACTGAGCATCCGCAACTTCGGTTCCAAATCATTGGACGAGTTGAAGGAACGGCTCCTGGAGTTGAAGCTGATGCCGTCTGATCAGCCGGGAGAGGGTGAGGGTGTGGCTGGGGAAGTGACGGAAGGGCCGCCGGTTGCTGAAGAAGAAGCGCCCGGAGTGGAAGAGGAGGAGGTGGCTCGTCCGGAACAGGCTAGAGCGGTGGAGGAAGAAGGGGAGGAAGTGCTTCCTGATGTGTCGGAACCGGAACCTGCCGAGGAAGAGGATGAGGCTGTAGAGGAGATCGCAGACGAAGCCGCCGCCGTTGGTGAGGAAGTGGAAGAAGGCCTCCGGCTTAATGAGCAGTTGGCGGCAGCGCTGCGCAAGGCGATGATGGGTGGCGGCGCAGGTAGGTAGGGAGAACTTGGACGGAGAACTTGGACCATGAGACATCGAGTAGCAGGACGCAGATTGGGACGTTCCACAGGGCATCGCCGAGCTCTGTTCAGGAACCTGATAACCGAACTGTTCCGTCATGAGCGGATCAAGACGACGGAGGCCAAAGCCAAGGCCATCCGAGCCCAGGCGGAGAAGATGATCACCACTGCCAAGCGGGGCCAGCGTGCCGATGGCAACGCTCTGCACGCCCGACGTCGGCTGATTGCGGCCCTGAACGATCCGCTGATAGCTAAGAAGGTGTTCGATGATCTCGCTGTGCGCTTCGAGGATCGGCCAGGAGGGTATACACGCATCCTGAAGCTAGGCCCGCGCAAAGGCGATGGGGCCAAGATGGTGCTGATCGAACTGGTGGAGTAACGAGAAGCTCGGGGCAGGGGACTGGGGCAAATTGACATAATAGCGAGTGGCGGCGGATGGGCGGGGAGCTACAGGAAGCGTGCTCGGGGTCAGATCGCAAGTATCGGGCAACGGTCGAGTACGACGGCACTGACTACTACGGTTTTCAGATCCAGGCGGACAAACCCACAGTCCAGGGAGCTATCGAGGAATCGCTAGCCCAGACCGTGAAGGAGGCTGTCCGCATCGCCGGTGCCGGACGCACGGACAGCGGTGTGCATGCCCGAGGCCAAGTGATCGGTTTTTGCGTGGCCTGGCAACATTCGCTGGGCGATTTGCAGCGGGCGCTCAATGCCAGGTTGCCGCGGGTCATCGTCATCCGCGAACTGGAGCATGCGCAGGAGGATTTCCATCCGCGGTTCAGCGCTCGCAGTCGAGTGTACCGCTACACGGTGCTGAATCAGCCGTTGCGGTCGCCGCTCGCGCGGCGCTTTGCTCATCAGTTGACCGAGCCATTGAATCTGTCGGCGATGAACGGGGCTGCATCTCTTCTGCTGGGCCGTCACGATTTCGCCACTTTTGGCAACCCGCCTCAGCAGGATGGGAGTACTGTGCGAGAGGTGATGCAGGCAGTGTGGACGCAGGTGGGCGACTGCTTCTGCTTCAGCATTGAGGCTAATGGTTTTCTGCGGCGTATGGTGCGCACGATGGTGAGCGCTCTGCTGGTGGTGGGACAGGGGCGGATGGCGAAGGAGGGCATCGCTGCACTGTTGGCAGCGCGAGATCGGAGTCAGTCACTGCCCCCGGCGCCGGCCTGCGGCCTCTGTCTGATGCAGGTAAAGTACCGAAGTGAGGGATTCCAGAGTGGGGACATATTCAGCTAAGGCTTCCGACATACAGCGGGAGTGGTGGGTGGTGGATGCTGCTGGCCAGACGCTGGGCCGCATGGCCACCAGGATCGCCACGATACTGAGGGGCAAGCACAAGCCCATGTTCACGCCGCACATGGATTGCGGCGACCATGTCATCGTCATCAACGCTGGCAAGATTCAGGTCACAGGCAAAAGACTGGATCAGAAGGTGTACTATCGCCATTCGGGCTATCCAGGTGGTCTGAAGAGCATCACCTTGCGGGATCAGCTTCAGAAGCATCCCACGCGGGCTATCCAGATAGCGGTACGTGGCATGCTGCCCAAGAACCGTCTGGGGCGGCAGATGATCAAGAAGTTAAGGGTATACGCTTCCGACACGCATCCTCACGAGGCGCAGCAGCCCAAGGTGCTGGAACTGTAGGAGCTTATCTCTTCTTTCAGGGAGGAACTTAGAGAATGTCGGCCAGGTATTACGAGGCAGTGGGACGGCGGAAGACGGCCACGGCGCGGGTGCGGCTCTACGCCGGCACAGGTAGGATCGTCGTGAATGACAGGGAAATGGACGAATACTTCCCTCGCCTGGGGGATCGGTGCCATCTCTTGGAGCCGCTGGAAGCCACCGGGAACAAGGATAGCTTCAACATCACCGTGCTGGTCAAGGGAGGAGGCCCCAGCGGTCAGGCGGGTGCAGTGCGGCACGGCATTGCCCGAGCGCTGGTAGTCGCCGATGAGAACCTGCGCAGACTGCTGCGTCGAGGTGGTTTCCTCACTCGCGACGCGCGCATGAAAGAGCGCAAGAAGTACGGCCTCAAGAGAGCGCGCAAGGCGCCGCAGTACACCAAGCGCTAAGCATGAGGCGACCACGCATCAAGTGATCCAGTTGTCTATCTGTGTGGGTTGTGGTACACGCACCACGTGACACGTACTGCGTACTACGTGTGGCGTGGTGCGTTTTGCATTCTGCGCCATGATTGGAGGTCAAGGGACAATGCCCCGCGTGGGTATACTGACCGTCAGCGACCGCAGCCATCGAGGCGAGCGAATAGACCTCAGCGGGCCGGCCATCAGGGGAGTGGTGCTGGAGCGGCTGGAAGGTGCTCACGTGGAGGTGGAGGCAGTAGTGCCTGATGAGTTGGATATCATCCGCGGCTCCTTGGTGGCTTGGGCAGACGAGATAGGGTTAGACCTCATCCTGACCACCGGAGGCACGGGGTTTGGGCCGCGGGATGTGACGCCGGAGGCGACTCGCTCAATCCTGGTACGAGAAGCTCCCGGCTTGGTCGAGGCCATGCGGGCGGCCAGCTTGCAGATCACGCCGCACGCCATGCTGAGTCGGGCGGTTGCTGGCATCCGTGGTCGCACGCTGATCGTCAATTTGCCCGGTAGCCCCAAGGCGGTGCGGGAGAACCTGGAGGTCATCCTGCCTGCACTGCCCCACGCACTGGCGCTGCTGCGGGGCGAGACGCCGGACGGGTAGAGCGACCCCGCCGAAAGAAGCCAGAAGCCGTCAGCGGATTGAGCGGATAAATGGAAGTGGCAGAAAAATCGAAGGGGGATCTGCTATGAGATCACGTTCCAAGTATCGCTGGTTCGTCGTTGGCGTGTTCTTCGCCTTCATGTTGCTTCACCAGGCCGACAAGTTGCTCATTGGGCCGCTCACTACCCCCATCATGGAGACGTTCGGCATCAACGAGGCCCAGATGGGGGCTGTGTTCACCGGAGCGCTGATCGTCGGAGCGATCCTTTACCCGCTGTGGGGCGTTCTGTACGACCGCTACGCACGGGCCAAGCTGCTGGCCTTGGCCAGTCTCATCTGGGGAGCCACGACCTGGCTCAGCGCCATTGCCCCCACCTATCCGGCCTTCCTGGCCACGCGTGCTTCGACGGGGGTTGACGACTCCAGTTACCCTGGCCTCCACAGCTTGATCTCCGACTACTTCGGGCCGCAGGTGCGGGGGAAGATCTACGGGCTATTGCAGCTCACGGCTCCTCTAGGCTACATGTTGGGGATGGTTCTGGCCTTGCTGCTGGGCGATGTCGTGGGCTGGCGTGGCGTGTTCTACATCACCGGAGCGCTCGGCGTACTGCTGGCCATCGTGATCTTCTTCGGCGTGCGTGAACCGCCGCGCGGCAGAAGCGAGCCGGAACTGGCGGACCTGGAGGAGATTGGCAACTACCGTTTTGACTGGAAGATCGCCCGGGATCTGTTTCGCAAGCGCAGCCTCGTTCTCCTGTTCATCCAGGGCTTCTTTGGCGTCTTCCCCTGGAATGTCATCACCTACTGGTTCTTCCGCTACCTGGAAACGGAGCGCGGCTATTCCTCGGACGCGGTGTTGACGACGATGGTGGTGGCGGTGGCGGTGTTAGCTTCTGGCTATTTCATCGGCGGGGCGGTAGGGGATTTCCTGTTCAAACGCACCTTGCGCGGTCGCCTTTTCGTCAGCACGACCGGCGTGCTCCTGGGAGCCGTTCTGATCTTCATCACCATGAACGTCCCTGTAGACAATCGTGGGCTTTTCCTGGTGATGCTGAGCATTACTGCGCTGTTCATCCCCTTCGCTGCACCCAACGTGATTTCCACGGTCTACGACGTCACCCTGCCGGAGGTGCGCAGCACGGCGCTGGCCATTCAACTGTTCATCGAGTCAGCCGGAGCAGCGCTAGCCCCCCTCCTCGCCGGCTTGATCGCTGTGCGGTCATCCCTTAAGGATGCGATTCTGATCATCTGTGTGTCGGCCTGGGTGCTCTGCTTCATCTTCTTTGCCGTCACCGCTTACCTGGTTCCCAGGGACATCAATACGCTACGCGGCCAGATGCGCCGGCGTGCGGAGCAGGATAAGGTCGCTCAGGCGAGCCGGTCCGCTTGATGGGCTTGTGGAGAAACAGGGCTCTCCTTTGATCATGATCAATCCACCGTCAGCGTCTTGCTCAGGTTGCGGGGGAAGTCGGGGTCGTAGCCTCGCAACAGGCTGAGCCGGTAGGACAGCATTTGCAGTGGCAGGGTGGCCAGCACTGGGTTGAACAGCGGGCCAGCCTGGGGCAGCACGATCAGGTCGTGGACGTTGGCCCGTAGCCGCTCGTCCTCCTCCCCGATGGCGATGGCTCGTCCGCCGCGGCAGGTGGTCTCGTTGATGCCGCTGATCAGGAGCGGCACATCCTCCGGCCCGGTGACGAAGATGACGGGGTAGCCATCGTGCACGGCGGAGAGCGGCCCGTGCTTGAACTCGGTGGAAAGCATCCCTTCGCAGTGGGTGTAGGTGACCTCTTTGAGCTTCAATGCACCTTCCATCGCAATGGGGTAGGTGAGGCCATAGCCCAGGCAGTACAGGTCGTCTTGGTGTGCCAAGTCCGCTTCCACTGCTGCCACCTGCGGCTCGCTGGCCACCAGTGTGTCCTGCAGCAAGTCCGGCAACTGAGCCATGCGCTCGGTGGAATGACCTCCCATGCGCAGCGCCAGGAACAGGAAGGCCACTATCTGGTTGGTGAAGGTTTTGGTGGCTGGCACGCTGATCTCGTAGCCGCAGGCCAGCGGAAGATACCGTTCGCTTTCGTGCATGAGGGTGGAGCCGAGGACGTTGACCAGGCTGAGGACGTGCATCCCCTGCTGCCGTGCTACCGCAATGGCGTTGAGCACGTCTTTCGTTTCCCCGCTTTGGCTGACAAAGATCCCCACGTCCTCCGGCCCCACCGCTGGCCCGTATTGAGGGATGAACTGAGGGGCCAGGACGGGGCTGGCCGCGCGGCCAGCCAGGCGGGCCAGGTATACCGATCCTAGCAAGCAGGCGTGATAACTGGTGCCGCAGCCGACCAGGTAGATGTGGCGCGCTGCGGCCATGCGCTCAATCATCTGCGAGACGTGGGGAGCTGCCTCCATGAGATGAACCAGTTCAGCCACTACTTGAGGCTGCTCGTGGATCTCCTTCAGCATGAAGTGGGGGTAGCCTCCCTTCTCGGCTGCCTCCATGCTCTCGGTGGCGATCTCAATCTCTCGCTCGATGGGCGCGCCGTCTTCCACTCGCCGTAGTGCCACACGGTCGGCCCAGAGGATGACGATTTCGCCGTCTTGCACCCGCAGGATGCGGCGAGTGAGCGGCAGGATGGATGGCAAGTCGGAGGAAACGCAGTTGGCCCCCTCGAGGAGGCCAACTACCAGACCGGAGCCTTTCTTGAGCGCGTATAGGCGATCTTCGCCAACACGTCCGATGACGAAGGCGTAGTCCCCTTCCAGGTCGTGGTAGGCGCGGCGGATCGCTTCCACCATGTCGTATCCCTGATCGACGTACCGCTCCACGGCATGGACACAGGACTCACCGTCGTTGATGGAGCGGACGGTCATCCCCTCGGCGATGAACTGCTGGCGCAGTTCGACGTTGTTGACCACGTTGCCGTTGTGAGCGCCCACCAGGTCGCCGTCGGAGTCCAGGTGAGGTTGGGCATTGACCGCGGAAGGGGCGCCGAAGGTGGCCCAACGCAGTTGGACGATGCCCCGCCGGCCGGTCATCTCAGCGAGCCTCAACCGCTCTGTCACGTCGTTTACCTTCCCGACGTCCTTACGCAGGTCAATCGTGCCGTCGTCCAGCAGCGTGGCGCAGCCCACCGAATCGTACCCTCTGTACGAAAGCCGCTGCCCGGCCGCGATGAGTACGGGGCCGAGTTGTTGCTCCTTGTCAGTGACAATGCCGAAGATGCCGCACATATTTCTCCTCGTGTGTTCTTTCGCATTGAGGCAAAACCCGCACGTGGAGCAGCCTTTCCAGGCTGCTTGGTAGGCTCGAAAGCCTGCCCCACGTGTCACTTCTACCCTAATGCGTTCTTTCATTGGATCAGCCGGTGTCCGGACCAGCCGGTGTCCGTCAGCGAGAACGGACAGCGACGGTAGACAGTATAGCACGTTTGTCCCGACTCGTCAAAGGGTTTCGCGGGGACGGGTATCATTCAGAATCGTGGGGGAACCTTGGTTGCGCCCTCCCCCACCTCGTCAGCGGAACAGCGGAACCAGCGGAGAATAGGCGTTCCGGTCTTTCCGCTTCTTAGCTGACAGCGACGTGCTGCCTCCCCCTTCACTTCTGACGATACCCCGCGGGAACGGTTCCGCAGCGCGAGGGAGCGGCGGAGGCGGCGGGCGGTCTCGTTGGCCGCCACTCAGACTTGCGTGGGCAGGTGGAAAGGGATATAATCCACGCCGTCGTCCGCCTGAGGCATGCGCGGCACACACCTATCGTTCGGATGTCTGTCGAGACAGTCATCGCGGTGCCGGCTGTCTTCCTCGCCTGCCTGATCGCCGTGCAGTCGTCCCCCTGAACAGAAAGGAGCACAACCATGAAACGCCAGTCCTACGTCTCTATTCTCGCTTGCTTCGTCCTCCTGACCCTGATCGCTCTACCCCTGGTCACCCGCGCTGGGCCAGCCTCCAGGCCCCAGCGGTCAGGGGAAGGGGAGATGACCACCGTGCCCCTGCGGGGCGCATGGGCTGGTCCCGCTTTCGCCCCGGGCCGGGTCCTGGTGCGCTTCAACGATGGGGTGAAGGCGCAAGCTGGCCGTGCCCTGCTGGCTCAGCATGGCCTGACCGTTGTCGGGCAGATCGAGCGGATCGGCGTGCAGATTCTGGCTGTGCCAGGAGGGCAGGAATTGGCCCTGGCCGAGCAACTGCGGGCTGACCCGCGCCTGGCCTACGCCGAACCTGACTACGTCTACCAGGCTCTCACCACCCCCGACGACGCTTACTACGACGACTATCAGTGGAACATGCCCCAGATTGACGCCGAGAGCGGTTGGAACATCACCACTGGCTCTTCCAGCGTCACCATCGCCATCGTGGACACCGGCGTAGATGTCGGTCATCCCGACCTGGCTGCCAAGATCGTCACCGGTTATGACTTCGTCAACAACGACAGTGACCCTTCGGACGACGAAGGGCACGGCACTCACGTCGCCGGCGTCGCCGCTGCAGTCAGCGACAACGGCGAGGGCGTGGCTGGCGTCTCCTGGGGCGCACAGATCATGCCCATCAAGGTGTTGGACGCTGGTGGCAGTGGCTACATCAGTGACATCGCCGACGGCATTATCTGGGCCACCGACCACGGGGCGCAGATCATCAACCTCAGCCTGGGCGGTACCTCCAGTTCCTCTGCCCTGGAAGACGCGGTGGACTATGCCTATGGCCAGGGAGCGCTGCTGGTGGCTGCCGCAGGCAATGAGTACGAAGAGGGGAACCCCACCGGGTACCCAGCCGCCTGCGATCACGTGTTAGCTGTGGCTGCCACGGGCGACGAGGACGAGCACGCTGACTACTCCAACACGGGGTTCTACGTGGACGTGGCCGCGCCGGGGGGCAACCCCAGCGACAACTACGACACCGACCCCAACCACTGGATTATCAGCACCTACTGGCGGGGCAGCGGCTACTCCTACGCCCAGGTCGCGGGCACGTCGCAGGCCAGCCCTCACGTGGCCGGGCTGGCCGCGCTTATCCTGTCGGTGAACAGCGGCCTGAGCAACGATCAGGTGGAGACGTTCATCGAGTCCACCGCCGTGGAGCTGGGCGATGCAGGGCGGGATGACGTCTTCGGCCATGGGCGGATTGACGCCGCGGCGGCCGTGGCTGCGGCTCAAGCTGGCGCTGCCACTTCCACGCCGACGCCGCTCTTCACGGCCACGCCAACCCGCACGCCTACTCCTACCGGGACTCCTACCTCCGGCCCATCGCCTACACCAACCGTCACCTCCACGGCCAGTCCTTCGCCCACGGCTACCTCCACTGCGGGCGCGACACACACTCCCACTCCCGGCCCCTCGCCGACTCCCACCGCCAGTCCCACCCCGCGGCGACCGGTCGGTAACGTACGGGTCAACGACGACACCGGCCTAGATGATCAGAGCAACCCGGACATCGCCGTAGACCTGCTCGGTCATGCCCTGGCTGTTTGGACTGACCGGCGGAACGGTGGCGCTGAAGATGTCTTCTCCTCCCGACTGCCGGCCAATGTCTATCTCTGGGGACCGAACCAGCGAGTTGACGATGGCCGGCCAGGCAGTCGGCAGCTAGAGTCGGCCGTGGCGACGGACAATCGGGGCCGCGCTGTGGCTGTCTGGAAGGATGATCGCGACACCAATCCAGATATCTACTCTGCCCTGCTGGAGCCTGGCTCCGGCGGCTGGTCTGCAAACGCTCCAGTCAACGACGTCACCACCGGCATGCAGATACACCCTGATGTGGTGATTGACCGTCAGGGCACCGTTTACGTGGTCTGGGAAGACCGGCGGGATGGCCCCAACGATCCGGACATCTACTGGGCCTCGCTGCCTGCTGGCGCGCCAGGTTGGAGCCCCAGTCGGAGAGTCAACGAAGACCACCCTGGCGGGTGGCAGACCCGCCCGGCCCTGGCCGTCGATAGGTACAACAACCTCTACGTCGTCTGGCAGGATACTCGCAGTGGGGGCCTGGATATCTACTTCGCCATGCTGCCGGCTGGCGCCACTGTCTGGACTACCGGTGTCCGGGTCAACGATGTTGCCACTGACAACCAAGTCGCTCCAGACATCGCGGTAGATCATCAGGGTACCGTGCACGTCGTCTGGGAGGATCATCGCCATGGCCCCAACGATGCGGATATCTACTGGGCGAAGTCGCCTGCCGGCCCGCCGAGCTGGAGCGCTGGCCGGAGGATCAACGACGGCACTGGGACTGCGCCTCAACGAGAACCGGACATCGCTGTGACCCGCAGGGGAAGTGTCTACGTTGTCTGGGCGGATGGACGCAATGATTATGGCACGCTGCCTCCTAACAACGACATCTACTTCGCCTTGCTGCGACAGGATGCCCTCCGTTGGAGCCGAAACCAGCGTGTGAACAGCGATCAGGGGCAGGCCAATCAGGATCAGCCGGCCATTGCCGCGGATTGGGACGGCAACGGTTACGTCGTGTGGCGTGATCTGCGCAACACGGCCACCGGCCCGGACATCTACTTCGCCTTGCTGTCCAGCCCGGAGTCGCTTCGCCTGTATCTCCCATTGCTCGTGAAGGAAGGCTGAGGGCGAGGTCCAAGGCGCAAACCCTGCCTGATGTGAGGGAGTTGCACTCCCGATCAAGTGCTTGGAAGGAGCATGGCCCAAGTGGAACAACACGCCGAGAAAGCTTACAAGCACGTCATCTGCCTGGCCGAGACCATCGGCGGGCGGGGGAGCTGCACGGCCCAGGAGCGGCTGGCGGCCGAGTACGGTGCACAGCAACTGCGAGCGCTGGGTGTGCAGAAGGTGCGCATCGAGCCGTTTCGCGGTGCGCCGTCCACCTATCGCTCCTACGCGCTGGCCTTCATCGCTGCGCTGCTGGGGACGTGCCTGGCCTGGTGGGGAGGACGGAGGGGCATGGCCCTGGCGGCGCTGCTCAGCGGGCTGGGGACCTGGGGCATGCTGGCCGAGAGCGACTTCGCTGCCAACTGGACGCGGTGGCTGTTGCCTCATGGCAAGAGTCAGAACGTCGTAGGCATCGTGCCTGCTGCCGGCAAGCCCGCTCGGCGCGTCGTCCTCGCCGCTCACCTGGATACCCACCGCACGCCGGTTTTCTATTCCTCTGCGGCCTGGCAACGGCTCTTCAGCCTCTTGGTGGGGTTGGCCTTCGTCAGCATGGCCATCGGCGCGTTGCTCTACCTGCTGGGAACCATCACCGGCTGGGGCGGGGTGCGCTGGGGCGGGCTGGTCATGGCGGCCATGGAACTGTTCGCTCTGACCCTCTGTCTGCACGCTGACTTCACCCCCTTCTCGCCTGGAGCCAACGACAACGCATCGGGTGTCGGTTCGGTGCTAGCGCTGGCTGCCCGGCTGGTGCGAGAACCATTGCCGCGCACGGAGGTCTGGCTGCTGCTGACCGGCTGCGAGGAAGCGGCGTCTTATGGCATGGTCGCTTTCCTCGCCGCCCATGGCGACGAACTGCCGGATGCGTCCTTCGTCATCCTCGATCAGGTGGGAATGGGCAAGGTGAGCATGCCTGTGCCCGAAGGCCTGATCATCCGCCGGCGACCTCATCCTGAGATGCTGGCCCTGGCCCGGCGGGTGGCGGGGGCGCACGCTGAGCTGGGCTTCGGCGAGCACTTCGGAGCGGCCTATACCGACGCGGCGGTAGCGCACAAGCGGGGCTTCAAGGCCCTCTCGCTGGACGCCATGCCTGCTGAGGGTGCTACACAGATGTACTGGCACCAGATGACGGACACGCCGCGGCACGTGGAGGTGGAGGCGCTACGCGACGTGCACCTGTTTGTGTGGGAGATGCTGCAGGAGACTGATGCAGGTGTGGGAAGCTGATTGGGGGTAGTCTTGGGGTTTGGGATGTCGACGGATAGCCAACGGATGAACGGATTGAAGCGGGGCAATCCGTTCATCCGTTTTGCATCCGCTGATCAGGTATACCGCTCCACCCTGAAGCGATAGAGCTGCACTGGCTCTTCGGCGTCCAGCCACGCTTTGCGGCGGGCGATTTCCACCTGGTACTCGACCGTATCCACGCCCTCCAAATCCGGCAGCAGCAGCCCCCTCTTCCGGGGACTGCGCTTGGACTGCACGATGACGCCGTAGCGCTTGGGGTCTAGTTCATCCAGGTTCTGCACCAGCTCCGGTTCGGTGAGCACATCCACCTTGATGTTCAGCTCCGCTAGTTCATCGGCGGTCACAGGTGGAAAGCGAGGATCGCGGGTGGCCGCGCTGACGGCGTTGCGGATCACCTCCTCGGCCAGGTTGTCCTGGGTGGGCTGGATGGTGCCGATGCAGCCGCGCAGCCTCCCGTGAGCATGAAGGGAGACGAAGCTGCCTGCT